>NZ_BDLR01000032.1:0-142799 GCF_002049395.1 Carboxydocella sp. JDF658
GTATTGAATTATACTTTTACCAAGAATTATATAGATCAGTTATTGAGGGAGGTAACAAAAATGGTACATGCAACGGTAATGGCAAAAGAATCTAACAATGATCAACTTATAATCGTACATTGGCTTCCCCAGAATGTTGATTATGCTGTTGTTTTAATGGATATGGCCGAAAAAATGGTTTATAAACCATTTGATGCCTGGCTTGGCCGTATTATCAAAAACAAAACAATCAGAGCCTATCATTTAGAACATTGTCTATTACTTATTGACTATCTTGCCTGTGAGGTAGGGGTTCCAATATGGAAGCTAAACTACAAATACTTAAAAAACTTTCTATATGATTATTATCCTAAAAAAGTTATAGCAAGTTATGACCAACAAAAATATTTAATCAAATCAATTATATTGCTAATTCGATTTATGCTGAAAAAGGGTTTTAAGTTGGATGTTTCTTCAAAATTATGGTTTTTATTAGGCGAAAATAATTTTGAAAAATTCATAAGGAGTAGATGCAAAATGGGAAGAAAATTATTGACATTAAAAGAAGATCTGGAATATCTTTATGAAGTTTGGAATTTTAAACCTTCATTAGCTATTGTAGGTGGTAGCGTTGGAGATGCCAGAATAGATGGGCTGGTACAAATGGCGTCTGAAATTGGTATCAATGTTTATATTTTTGACTCTATAGAATGTTTAGAAAAACATAAAAGTGTTTGTGATAACAATTGTCAAAAGTTTATGGTGGTCAGGGAAATTCATGGAGTGAAGGAAATTGACCCAATAGAATTTATTGAGGATGTGCTTAGAGATGCTATCGGCTATTAGTCTTGCAATATTTGGTTTCTTAGCAGGGGTTTGGCTGGGAAAGCTTCAATGGAAAAAAAACAGGGAAGCTACAGCTCCGAGTTATTCTTTATACAAACCTGAAATTTATTTAGCCTATGAAACGTTACACTATTTAAGGCAAGGCCTGACTCCGGAAACAGCTCAAAAGGTTGTTGAAATTATTAAAAGAATTATTCCGGTAGATGCTGTAGCGATTACTGATACCCAGCAAATTATAGGATTTGCCGGAGCAGGCTGCAATCATCATCGTTTAGGGAAAAGTATTATTACTAACGTAACCAAGGAAGCCATTAATGCAGGTAAGGTGATGGTAATAAATAACGGTGAATTTAATTGTTCAATTAAAGATTGTTCCTGTCCCCTTAAAGCAGCGGTAATTGTACCTCTTTTTTGTGACAGCAAGGTTGTTGGTACCCTGAAATTATACCAGGTTAATAGGACTCGCATTGATGATTATCTATTGAACTTAGCCAAAGGTATCGGCCAGATCCTTAGTATTCAGATTGAACTTGCGGAAAAAGAACATCAGAAACAATTGGCGGCCAAAGCCAAGCTAGAAGCCCTGCAGGCTCAGATTAGACCTCATTTTCTGTTTAACGTTATCAACACGATTATCTATTGTAGTAGAAATGACCCGGATAAGGCTCGGGAGTTGCTAATTGAGTTCTCAAAGTTCTTCCGCAAAACATTAAAAAGTGACCAAGATTTTATCACCCTCAGCGAGGAAATTGAATATATCAAAACTTATATAACGTTAGAACAAGCTAGATTTGGTGATAGACTTAAAGTTGCCTTTAATGTGGAGTCGCATCTATTAAATCTTTTAATACCTGGACTAATTATTCAGCCCTTGGTTGAAAATGCCATCTTACATGGAGTTTCACCCCTTACCAATGGTGGAGAAGTTACAATAACTTGCAAAGAAAAGAATAAAACTTTATATGTGCTGGTTCGTGACAACGGTAAAGGAATTCCTAGAGACCGGCAAGCTAAAATACTGATTCCTACTCAAGATACTAATAACGGTTTGGCTTTAAGCAATATTGACCAACGATTAATAAGTTTGTATGGACCAAAATACCGGTTGAAAATCAAAAGCCAGGAACATCGTGGAACGATGGTATTAATTAAAATACCTTTAGGTGGTGTCAATGATGCGCGGAGTATGTGTAAAATGTCGAAATTGTATGATTCCGATGGCAGGGACTTGTCCTATCATGCACTGTGCTAAAGGATTAATTAATGGCCCTTGTGGAGGGGCTCAAAATGGCAAATGTGAAATTGATGGAGTTAAAGACTGTGTATGGTGCATGGTTATTCCCAAAGTTCAAAATAGAAGGATATCGATAACGCAGATCCTGAATCAGATTAAAGACTATTCGGTGGTGAGGACTAATGGATTTTAGAAGAAAATTATTATCAGGGCAATTCATAACAACCGTTGAATTATGTCCTCCGAGAGGGATAGATTGTTCAAAATTACTCACAACGGCTAAAAAAATTTGGGGGAAAGTTGATGCAATTAATATCACCGATAATCAAAGGGCAAGTATTAAGATTTCTCCAGTGGCTGTATGTGCCATATTACTAAAGGAAGGCATTACTCCCATATGTCAACTGACCTGTAGAGACAGAAACCGGATGGCCTTACAATCTGAGATTTTGGGAGCAGCGGCTTTAGGGGTAGAATATTTCCTTTTTATGACAGGTGATCATACATTAATCGGTGAAGACCCCAAGTCTAAATCTGTGTTTGACCTGGACTCAGTACAGCTCATGGCTACCGCTGCTCAACTTAACAATGGCTATACGTTAAACGGCAAGGTTTTGACCGGAAAACCTAATTTAATCTATGGTGGTGTAGTAAATCCCTCACTTCAGTGCAGAGAAGCCCAAATGTGGAAATTAGAGAGGAAAGTGGCCGCTGGTATCAGGTTTGTACAAACACAGGCGGTATATTCTGTTCGGGAAGTTGCTGATTTTATTGAAGATGCTAAAAGATTTAACATACGGTTTTTGGTAGGTATTATTCCTTTAAAATCAGCTGCTATGGCCAGGTATATGAACAAAAACATTCCCGGAATTAAGGTTCCGGAGAAATTCATTGATATTCTTGAAAAATCTAAAAATCCTATAAAAGAGGGATTAAGAATTGCACAAGACACCATTAATGAATTAAAAAGTATTTCTGATGGAGTTCATATTATGCCAATGGGTACAGAGGAATATTTAGAAGAATTAGTATGATTTGAAAGGAAGATTTAAAATGAAAAAGTTACGAGTACTAATCGTTGATGATGAGTACCCCGCCCGCAAGGAGTTACGATATCATTTGAGCATGTTTAACAATATTTCCATAGTTGGCGAAGCCAGTAATGCCAATGAGGCTTATCAACTGATTACCGCTCTAAATTATGATGCCGTCTTTTTAGACATAAGAATGCCAGATATGAGTGGCATTGAACTAGTTCATATATTGCAAAACATGGATAGCGCCCCCAAAATTATTTTTGTTACGGCCTATGAAGATCATGCTATCGAAGCTATTAAAGTTAAAGCTTTTGACTATCTTTTAAAACCTATTGAAAAATCCAAAGTTGAGGAGGTTATAAATCGATTATTTACAGAGTTCAGCAAGGAAGGATTTCCTTCTGGGAAATCAAATTATTTCCAAATAGTTACAGGGAAATTAAGAGGAACTATCTATCCTGTTAAGGTAGAAGATATAATTTTCTTTTACTCTGAAAAAGAGTTTGTCTATTTAAGAGTTAAACAAGGTGAAGATTTAATAACACGATTTACCATTAAAGAACTTGAGCAAAGATTGAATCCGGCTATGTTTTTTCGCCCTCACCGATGTTATATTGTCAATATTAATTACGTAAAAGAAATCCGTCCTAGTTTCCACGGTTGCTACACGCTGATTATGAAGGACAAAGATAGTACAGAAATCCCTGCAAGTAGAGGCAAATCAAAACTTTTAAAAAAGATTTTTAATATATAAATCTAAAAGCAGGCAAATTATAAAATTAACATTCTTGGAATCCTCAATAACTTATGGTTATTTGGGGTTCCAATAATGTTAATTTTCAAAAAAAACAAAATATTTTCATTTTCATTTCAGGCCTTTATTTTCTATTTTTATTTTTGCAGGAAAAACATATCAAACGTCGAATTTTAAAAGTTTAAAGGGGCGAAGTATATGAAAACAATTAAAGATATACAGCAATATTTAAAAGAATTACTTAGCCGTAATCAGGAAATACCGCTAGACATGTTAGAACTGCTGAAAGCCGATCACCGACCAGCAGTAAAAAAGCTATTGCTCAGATATATGAAAAACAGAGAAAAAAACTATTTATTACAAAAACGCTGGCATGATTTTAGGGCGTTAGAAAAACGATACCGCCAGCAAGGATTGTTGGTTGCAGGAGTGGACGAAGCCGGGCGAGGTCCGCTGGCCGGTCCAGTAGTAGCCGCTGCTGTTATTTTACCTGAAGATTGTTATTATCCTGTTTTGGATGACTCGAAAAAACTAACTGAATCTAAACGTAATCAGTTATATGAACAAATAAAACAGGATGCGATCGCCTGGGCGGTCGGAATTTCCGATGTGGCTGAAATTGAACAACTTAATATTCTAAATGCCACTAAACTGGCCATGCTAAGGGCAGTAAAAGGACTAAAAGTAGAGCCAAAAGTTTTGCTAATAGATGCTTTAACTTTAGCGGACTGGCCTGGTCATCAAGAAAGGATAATTGATGGTGATGCGTTGCATGCGTGTATTGCTGCTGCTTCGGTTATCGCCAAAGTTACAAGGGATCAAATGATGGCAGAAATAGGGAAATTGTTTCCGGAATATGGTTTCGAGCAACATAAAGGATATGGTACAGCAGCACATATTGCTGCTTTAAAAAAATATGGCCCATGCCCGCAGCATCGCTGGTCCTTTGTAAGAAAATTTTTGCTGGAGAGTGAGCGGATTGAAGCTCGACCGCTTGTTGGAAATACAGACAAAAGCTATTGATAATATCTTAAAAAACTTGAAGTTAAATATTGGAAGGCAAATTTGGGCTAAAGTTATAGATGTCAAAGGCGATGAGCTCAAGATTGCCATTGGTGATATAATTATTTTTGCGCAAAGTGAGCTCAATTTAAAGCCAGGACAAAATGTACTACTTAAGGTCAATGATATTAGAGAAAACAGGGTTTTCTTTCAGACTCTTGTTGAGTTAAACCAGAGCGAAATGTTGATATTAGATTATATTTCCAAACATAATATCCCCCAAACTGAGCGCTGGATCAAATGGTTACAACTGGCGATTAAGTTGCATGGCAGTTCTGCTGAAACATTAAAAGCTGCTGTTTTCGCAGCACGAGAAGGTTTGCCCCTTAAGAAAAAATTGTTGAATTTCCTTACTCATTGGCTTTTTTCGTCAGCAAACAATTCTGATTTCAAACCTGAATTAGGGGATTTGTTTAATATGCAAAATTGGCAGAAAAAGGATGAACCCGAACCTGGAGTCTCTTATTGGGTGTGGAAACCCTTAGCCGAAAGTAATGACACAGAGTTGCAGGCATTGGTTTGGGAAGGGGAAGCAGAAAAAGCCTTAGCTCAACAGATGAAAATTTGGCGTTTTTTAGTGCGGATTGAGCAGGCTAACAACCCTGCTTTTGTGAGCATTACTGCCACATCAGACAAAGAGATGTGGGTTAATTTTTTCAATATAAAAGGAACTATAACAGAAGAACTAAAAAATAAGCTCAACGCTTTAGGTTGGAATATAAAACGCTGGGCAGTGCTCTCGGCTGTGGATGAAATGATCGAAGAAACCGGTTTTTCTTGTGGGATAGATTTAAAAGGGTAGTGATGGAATTGAATGATAAAAAAAAGAAGATTGCGATAGCATTAGGTTATGATAGCGGTCGGGACGCAGCTCCACGAATCTTGGCTACAGGGCGTGGTCCAATAGCTGAAAAGATAATTGCTCTGGCGGAGGAAGCGGAAATTCCAGTAGTTAGCCAACCTTATCTGGCCAGAATTCTAGTCAATCAGGAGCCTGGGGAAATGATTCCAGCAGAACTATACCAGGCAGTAGCAGAAATACTTGCCTATGTCTACCGCTTGCAAAACCGATTGTGAGAAAATTTAAGAAAATTTCGGCTACTAGCAGGGATTTTACCTTAAGACGGCGAATATATCTTTTGGTGGAGGTACAAGATGAAACGCATACTAATTTACGATGCAAAACCCGGGATGATTTTAGCGCGACCGGTATATAGTCGTGATGGAGTTCTTCTTATAAAAGCAGGAAAAAAACTTACTGAAAAACTTATTAAAAGTTTATTTGATTATGCTATACCAACAGTATATATAGTTCAACCTAAACCCTGGGAAGAGATAAATATCCAGACGGCTTACGAAAAAGTTAAGGAACTTCCTGACGTTATCTCTTTTGAAACTCGTCTGGAGGCAGAGAAGCTGGTTGCAGAGTTCATGAGTGATATTAAGGCGGGACAGTTATTTAATGTGAAGAAAGCCAGAGCGGTTATTAATGAAATGATTGCACAAATTATTTCATATCCTAAAGTACTTACAAAACTCTCGGATATCAGGATATTAGATGATTATACGTTTGCCCATAGTGTGAATGTCTGTACCCTGGCTATTGCTGTAGGACATGTTATGGGATTGGAGAAGAGCGCCTTGTATGAACTTGCGATGGGTGCTCTTCTGCATGATGTGGGAAAATGTTTTATACCCGAATCCATATTGAATAAACCTGGACCTTTGACTAATGAGGAAATGAAAATTGTCAGAACTCATACGGAAAGGGGATTTCAAATTTTACGTATGCATCCCGAGATTAGTACTCTGGCTGCCAATGTAGCACGACAACATCATGAGCGAGTTAATGGCACAGGTTACCCCCAGGGGCTTTCCGAGAAACAGATACATATTTTTGCCAAGATCGTGGCTGTGGTAGATGCCTACGATGCCTTGACTGCTGACAGAGTATATAAAAATATGGTCTTACCTTATGAGGCAATTGAAGTCTTAATCGCATCATCATATCATTCTTATGATGCTGAGATAGTCAAAGCATTTGTACAGAACCTGGCGATTTACCCCATCGGCAGTATTGTCGAATTGCTTGATGGACGGCTGGCAACGGTAATTAACATTAACCGTGGTATACCTTATCGTCCGGTAGTAAAAATTATATCTGATCAGTATGGAAATACAGTATTGCGGGGCGAAATAATTGACTTAATGAAAGAACCGACAGTTTTTGTTAAAAAAGTCTTGCAATTCAAAAATGTGGAATTAATTTAGTGAAAAGAAGAACAGTATCAAGTTTGTCGAATTTTATTGACGCTGGCTTGGGCTCGGTGGCATAATTTATCTGTCTCCGAGCTAATGATAAATGGGCTAAAGAAAGGGGGGAGATTATGAGTTTACAGTTTGCGGGTATAGGTGCTATTTTGCTGGTCGCAATGGCTTTCCCTGTAATTATTTTGTTTGTATCCAGATTGCTTTCGCCAAAAAGAACAGCAAAATACAAGTACACCACTTATGAATGCGGTCTCGAAACCCAGGGAGATACCTGGATTCAGTTTAAGACAAGTTACTTCATGTACGCCTTGCTGTTTGTTGCCTTTGATGTTGAAACAGTTTTTCTATATCCCTGGGCAGTAAAATTCAAAGTGCTAGGAACCTTTGCTTTTGTTGAAATGTTTATCTTTATTGCGATTCTGATTCTGGGATTCTGGTACGCCTGGAAGGAAGGAGCATTGGAATGGATGTAAGAAATGAAATCCAAAACCCTCAGGCACTGGTTGAAAAAGGCGTTATTCTGACAACAGTTGAGGCCGTTTTCAATTGGGCCAGGGCACGCTCTTTATGGCCAATGACTTTCGGTTTGGCCTGCTGCGCTATTGAGATGATGTCAGCAGGTGGGCCTCGTTTTGATCTGGCCCGTTTTGGTTATGAGGTATTTAGGCCATCACCGCGTCAAAGTGATTTAATGATTGTAGCTGGTACGATAACAAAAAAAATGCAACCTTTGATCGAGGTGCTCTACGACCAAATGCCTGAACCCAAATGGGTAATGGCAATGGGAAGTTGTGCCATTAGTGGTGGGCCGTTTGTTGACTCCTATAGTGTTGTAAAAGGCGCAGATACCTTCTTGCCTGTAGATGTTTATGTTCCTGGTTGCCCGCCACGACCGGAGGCATTGATTTATGGGTTTCTCCAGCTCAAAGAAAAGGTGGAGAACCCTAATAAGGTGAGGTTGAAGAAATATGGCAAATAACTTTAGAGATAAAGTCCTGGCTGAACTCAACAAAAAGTTTGGGGATAAAGTCAAGGCTGTTGAAGACATTTCAGGAGACACTATTGAAGTTTCCGCTGGGATCATAGTTGACGTAATGAAGGAGCTCAGGGACAAGTTTGAGTTACCTTTGCTCGTTAATTTAACTGCAACGGAGTATGAATCCAACTTTATAATGGCTTATCAGGTCACATCGGTAAAGTCCCCTGATAAAATCAACGTAAAAGCAGTAATAGATAAGGTGAAACCTGAAATCGCCTCAATAACCAGTGTGTATCCTGCTGCTAACGTGCAGGAAAGAGAGGCCTATGATTTGATTGGGATAATTTTCAAAGGGCATCCTAACCTCAAACGAATACTACTACCCGATGATTGGGAAGGTCATCCTTTGAGGAAGGATTACAAACTGTGAGGTGTGACGATGATTAGGACACAGGAAATCACATTGAATCTGGGTCCCCAGCACCCTAGTACCCACGGCGTTTATCGCTGTGTCTTAACCCTTGATGGTGAGTACATTACTAAAGCTGAAAATCATACCGGTTATCTGCATCGAGGGTTGGAAAAACTTGCCGAAAGCAGAACATATACACAGTTTATACCCTATACTGACCGCTTAGACTACCTTTCCGGTATGTTGAATAACTGGGCCTATGTTGCTACTGTGGAAAAACTCATGGGCATAGAAGTTCCAGAACGGGCGGAATATATCAGAGTAATCGTTGGTGAATTGAGCCGTATTGCCAGTCACCTGGTTTTTGTTGGAAGTTATGCTCTTGACCTGGCGGCATTTACCGGCTGGATGTATTGCTTCCGGGACAGAGAAACCGTACTCGACTTACTGGAAATGGTAAGCGGGTCCCGAATGACATTTAGCTATATGCGGATCGGTGGGGTGGCTGAAGACCTTCCAGATGAGTTTTTCCCGGCTGTAAAAAAATTTATTGCTGAATTTCCTAAAGCTATCGAAGAGTATCATAAAGTTATTTCTGGAAACGAGATTTTGATTGCTCGTTCCAAGAACGTAGGGGTGCTTTCCAAAGAGCTGGCACTGGCTTATGGGGTGACAGGCCCTAATTTGAGAGCTAGTGGTGTACCCTATGACCTCAGGAAAGCAGAACCTTATAGTGTATATGATCGATTTGATTTTGAAGTACCTGTTCTGTACAACGGTGATAGTTATGACCGCTATATGATCAGACTACTGGAAATGGAGCAAAGCCTTAAAATTATTGAGCAAGCTTTAGATCAAATCCCAGATGGACCGATAATGGCCAAAGTACCGAAAGTGATTAAACCTCCGGCAGGAGAAGTTTATCATCGCATGGAAATTTCCAAAGGTCAATTAGGCTTTTACATTGTCAGTGATGGCTCACCTAAGCCTTATCGACTCCATATTCATTCACCTTCGTTCGTCAATCTCGGTGTATTCCCTGAAATTGTTAAAGGCTGCAATATTCAGGATGCCATTGTTGTGCTAGCTTCCATTGATATCGTTTTAGGGGAAATTGACCGCTAGGGGAAATCTGGATTGTATAGGGGAGAAGATGCATGGAAAAAAGTTTTTTTGTTGTCTTTGCCGAATGGCTTCGTCAGTGGTTTGCCAGCCTTAATTTTTCTCCCGCAGCTGTTGAAGTTTTAATGGATGTTGTTGGCGGTCTGGGCGTTATCATCTTCTGCTTGTTAAACGCACTGGTCCTGGTTTATTTAGAGCGGAAGGTCTCAAGTTTTATCCAACAACGTTACGGCCCGAACCGACTTGGGCCCAAAGGGCTGTTTCAAACCCTGGCTGATACTCTCAAGCTTTTAACAAAAGAGGATATTATTCCTGAAGCTGTTGATAAATGGGTGTTCCGGATCGCTTCTTTGTTGATTTTTGTGCCAGCAACTATGGTTTTTGCAGTAATTCCCTTTGGTGACAAAATGATTATCGCTGACTTGAATATTGGCTTGTTTTACTTTGTTTCAGTAGCTTCTGTCTCAACTATCGCCTTTTTAATGGCGGGTTGGGGCTCCAACAATAAATACTCCCTTTTGGGTGGTATGCGCAGTGTAGCTCAGATGGTTAGTTATGAAATCCCGCTGGTATTTTCACTGGTGGGTGTTGTGATGTTGACTGGCTCCTTAAAAATGTCTGATATTGTTGCTGCGCAAAAGAATATGTGGTTTATTGTACCGCAATTTATTGGTTTCTTCATCTATTTCATTGCAGGAACTGCTGAATTGAACCGCGCTCCTTTTGACTTGCCTGAAGGTGAGCAGGAACTAGTAGCAGGTCTTTATACGGAATATAGCGGTATGCGCTGGGCCTTGTTTTTCCTGGCGGAATATGCCAACCTGGTTGCGGTGAGCTCCATTGCTACTACCCTTTTCCTGGGCGGTTGGCAAGCTCCCTTTGACTTTTTGAACTTTATCCCGTCCTATGTCTGGTTCATTTTGAAAGTGTACTTTATGATTTTACTCTTTATGTGGACCCGCTGGACCTTACCTCGGATCCGGATAGATCATTTGATGAGCTTTAGCTGGAAAGTCTTGATTCCGCTATCTTTAGCCAATATATTGGTAACCGGTGTTGGTATAAAGCTCTTCCAGTGGATGGGATGGTGATTAGATGTTTGGCAAAGGTATTATGACAGGCATGGGTGTAACACTAAAACACTTTTTAAAACATTTTCGTGGTGGAGCAGTGACCGAACTATATCCTGATGTGATGCCACAGCTGGCACCCCGTTTTCATGGGGATTTTTATCTGGATGTACCCAAATGCATATCCTGTGGTCTCTGTGCCAATGCCTGTCCCAACCATGTAATTTCAGTTAAATCTGAAAAGGACGAAAACAACAAGCGTAAACTGGTGGGCTATACCATGATGGTTGAGCGCTGCCTTTTCTGTGGTTTTTGTGTAGAGGCCTGTCCGACCAATGCTCTGCGCTGGACCCAGAATTTTGAGCTTGCTGCCTACAGCAGGGAAGACGTTAATCGGGACATGTATGCTGAGTATTTCAGTAAGAACGGAGGCAATCCCGAGCAAACGGGAAATAAGGGGTGAAATTGATTAATGCAGGCACTGTTTTTCTATCTACTGTCCTTTATTACATTAGGGGCAGCGCTGGGAGTAGTTTTAAAACGCAACCTGGTACACAGCGCCCTGTTTCTCATCTTAACTTTTGCCGGAGTGGTAGGTATTTACCTCACATTGAATGCTGATTTTATCGCCTTCGTGCAGCTAATGGTCTATGTAGGTGCAGTAGCGATACTCTTTGCTTTTGGTGTTATGCTTACCAGACGGGGTGACATAAATCGTTCCAATTTGTTTAATAACCAAAAGTGGACAGCATTGATTGTTTCACTGGGGGTATTTAGCGTTCTTGCCTGGTTGTTAAATGCTACTAGCTGGGGAAATCAAGCTGCAGAAGGACCTAAAGAAACAGTCGGTCAGCTGGCAGAGCTGATGTTAACCGATTACGTGGTACCTTTTGAAATTGCGGCGGTATTATTGCTTGTTGCCATGTTAGGGGCCATCGTAATCGCGAAAGAGGTGAAAAATCAGAAATGATTACCTTACAGCATTATTTGATGTTGGCAGCCCTGCTATTTTGCATTGGCTTATATGGTGCCCTGGCAAAACGCAATGCTATTGCAGTTTTGATGGGTATAGAGCTGATGTTAAACTCCGTTAACATCAACCTCGTTGCCTTTTCCCGATTCTTAAAGCCTGAATTTCTTGACGGCCAGCTGTTTGCACTTTTTACTATAATCGTAGCTGCTGCGGAGGTTGCGGTTGGTCTGGCCCTGGTAATAGCTATCTATCGTGATCGGCTTTCTGTTGATCTGAATGATATTGACTGGCTGAAATGGTAATAAAGGTGGTGCGAAGAGCGCATGGTGCAGTTTGCAATGGAAAAAGCCTGGCTTATTCCGCTGCTACCAGCATTGGCATTTGCTATTATCGGGTTGTTAACCCTGAGATGGCAAAAGTTGAGTGCGCTGGTAGCGATCGCTGCCATTCTGACATCCTTTGTTTTAGCTGTCAGTGTGGGTATAGGGGTCTTGAATAATCCAGAATTGATTGAAAAGCCTTTAGAAATGAATGTTACCTGGTTCAGCATGGAAGGATTGAATATTAATATGGGGGTACGGATTGACCCCATATCAGCGATGATGCTTTTTGTAGTTACTCTGGTTGCTTCTTTAGTTCAAATTTATTCCCTTGGCTATATGCATGGAGATCCAGGTTTTAGTAGATTTTATGCCTATTTGTCTCTGTTTGCAGCTTCAATGCTAGGATTAGTAATATCCACTAACTTACTGCAAATGTTTGTCTTCTGGGAGCTAGTGGGATTGTGTTCCTACCTATTGATCGGATATTACTATTATAAAATTTCTGCTCGAGAAGCAGCCAAAAAAGCATTTATTACAACAAGAATTGGCGACTTTGGCATGCTTCTGGGGATCTTGTTCCTGCAAATTGTTTTTGGAACCCTGGATTTTTCACAGCTGGCAGAGGCGGTGCCGAACTACCAGCAATATGGAATTTCTCTGGCGTTGCTGAATGTAATAGCAATCCTGCTGTTTATCGGGCCTATTGGTAAATCTGGTCAATTTCCCCTGCATGTATGGTTGCCAGATGCGATGGAAGGTCCTACTCCTGTTTCAGCTCTGATTCACGCAGCTACCATGGTGGTGGCAGGGGTATATCTGGTAGGAAGAATGTTATTCCTGTATCAGACGGCAGAAGTAGCTGGTGAAGTAGTAGCCTGGGTTGGTGGCTTTACAGCCTTCTTTGCCGCAACTATCGCCCTGACTCAAACAGAGCTTAAACGGATCCTGGCATATTCGACTGTATCCCAGCTAGGGTATATGATGATGGCACTCGGAGTAGGTAGTTTGACTGCTTCCTTCTTCCATCTTTTTACTCATGCTTTCTTCAAGGCTCTGATGTTCCTGGGAGCAGGTAGTGTACTACATGCAATGCATGGTAAAGTTCACGTCTGGGATATGGGTGGTTTAAGGAAAAAAATGCCTTACACGGCCTGGACTTTTGTCATTGGCGGTCTGGCTATTGCCGGTATATTCCCATTTGCCGGTTTCTTCAGTAAGGATGAGATTTTGTTAGTGACACTGGAAAGCGGTCATACTGCTCTTTACTGGCTGGCAAGTATAACCGCTGCTATGACTGCATTCTATATGTGGCGAATGATTTTCCTGACCTTTTTTGGTCCCGAAAAGCCGGAAAATCACCCTCATGAATCTCCTTTCAGCATGTTATTGCCCCTGTTTGTTCTGGCATTTCTTTCCGTTGTGGGAGGATGGGTTGGCACTCCCTGGGGACCGGAACATGGCTGGGCTTATTGGATCCGTTCCGGAGAATATCATCATGCCGAAGCCAATTATGGCATCATGATAGTATCAACTATACTGGCTCTGGCCGGAATCGGCTTAGCTTACTTGATGTACTTGAAGCGAGTAATTTCTTACGAAAAAGTGGCTGAACGGGCTGGCTTGTTGTATAAGCTTTCCTACAACAAATATTTTATTGATGAAATCTACCTCTGGTTTAACCATACTATTGTTGATGGTCTAGGAAAGCTGTTGTACTGGTTCGATATCTATGTAATTGACGGAATTGTAAATGGTCTGGGCTTCTTTACCAGAGAACTGGGTGGCGGATTAAGATATGCTCAAACCGGACGCTTGCAAAATTATGCGCTGGTACTTTTCCTGGCGATCGTCATCATTGCCATCTATCTAGCCATGGGTAGCCCAGCCAAAGAAATGCTGGCTATGTTAGGGGGTGGCAACTGATGGGCTTGCTAACAGCATTGTTTTTAGCTCCTATAATCGGAGCACTGGTTATCGTTTTCTTACCGAAAGATGAACATAAGCTAATCAAATCAGTTGCTGCTGTAGCAACCTTTGTATCTCTGGCCCTTTCCCTTTATGTGTATTTTAGCTATGATAAGCAGGCTGGTGGACTGCAGTTCAGAGAATTTATTCCCTGGATACCTGATTTCGGCGTTAATTATTCCCTCGGTGTAGATGGAATTAGTTTGCCAATGGTATTGTTAACAGCATTGATTGGTTTTAGTGCTGTCTATGCTTCTTGGAACTATGAAAAGAGACCAAAAGAATTTTTCATTTTGCTGTTGATCCTTATCGCAGGTGTTATGGGTACCTTTGTAACCCAGGATTTGTTCATATTCTTCCTGTTTTACGAAGTGGTTGTTATCCCAATTTATATCATGGTTATCATCTGGGGTAGCACCAAGCGGGTTACTAAAGAATATGCCGGTATGAAATTGACCATATACCTGCTTATAGGTAGTGCATTCTTACTTGGTGGCTTAATCTATATGCTGGTTGAAGCCCATAATCTGACTGGAGGCAAGTGGGTATTTGAAATCAGCGAGCTGGCCAAACTTAACTTTACTCCTGAATTCCAGAGAGTAGCATTCCTGTTGATGGCATTAGGATTTACTTCTCTGTTATCGATGTGGCCCTTCCATTCCTGGTCACCTGATGGTTACGCAGGTGCACCAACTGCTGTATCCATGATCCATGCAGGCGTATTGAAAAAAATCGGTGGCTACGGTTTGATCCGGATTGGGCTCTTCATAATGCCGGAAGGAGCTAAATACTGGGCGCCGGTGATTATAGCGCTAGCAGTGGTGAACGTGGCTTATGCTGCCCTAATTGCTCTGGCACAAAAGGACTTGAAGTATGTTGTTGGTTATAGCTCTGTCAGTCACATGGGTTATGTGCTTTTAGGTGTAGCCAGCCTGAACATTATTGGTATCAATGGGGCCATTGCCAATATGTTCGCCCACGGTGTTATGTCGGCATTGTTCTTCTCCATGATCGGTTATGTATATGACAAAACCCATGTGCGCACAATGCCAGATCTGGGTGGGTTGGCCCATCAAATTCCCAAGATTGCCACTGGTTTTATGATGGCTGGTATGGCTTCCTTAGGGTTACCCGGTTTAGTCAGCTTTGTTCCTGAGTTTACTATCTTTATTGGTGTCTGGAAAGCAGCTCAGGGAAATAGTACTGTGATGGCAGGTGCTGTTATTGCTATTGCCGGGGTTATAATCACTGCACTCTACAGTCTACGCTTATTGGCCAATACCCTGTTTGGACCGCGGCGCAGTGAATATGATTGGCTACCAGATGCTAAGGGCCCGGAACTGGTTCCCCTGTATGTATTAGGTTCAGTATTGATCATTGGTGGGTTGTTCCCCTTCTTGTTAATGGATATGGTTAATAACGGTGTTGCTCCGCTGGTTGCCCAAATTAGTGATGTTATCGGCGCAGCAACAAAGATGGGGGGGAACTTTTAAATGAATTTGGATCTGTCACTATTTTCGTTAGAATTACAAACAGCTTTAATAGCTTTGGGACTAATGGTTTTAGCTATCCTGGTTCCTAAAGCGCAAACTAAGGGTTTTGGCTATGTAACCGGCATTGGCTTGCTGATAGTATTTGCTAATAGTTTTAGCCTGTATGGAACCAAAACATCTGTCCTGAATGGATTTTACCTTTTTGATGATTACGGTCTGTTTTTTAAACAGCTTGCCTTGCTTACAGGAGCTTTAATTGCTCTTGCAGCTGCCAGATATTCTGAAAAGTTACCTGTATATCGGGCAGAGTTTTATTCCCTTCTAGTCTTTGCCTGCCTGGGCATGATGACCTTGGTTTCTGCCGGGGAATTAATTGCTCTCTATTTAGGCCTGGAATTGATGACTATCAGTTTTTATGCCTTGGCAGGTATGAAAAGGGGAGACAGTGCCTCTGCCGAAGCTGGTGTAAAGTATGTACTCCTAGGCGGCATGTCATCGGCAATAATTCTTTATGGCTTAAGCATGGTATATGGTGTGACTAGAACTACTAGTTTGCAGGAAATAGTGGCCATTGCTCAAAAGCAAGGATTGGAACCTGCTTTGCTGTTAGGTTTGGTTTTCCTGGTTGCAGGTTTCGGTTTTAAAATCTCTGCTGTACCTTTCCATATGTGGTCACCTGATATCTACCAAGGGGCTCCGAGTCCGGTAACCGCTTATTTGGCCGTCGGGTCCAAGGCTGCTGCCTTTGCAGCTTTTGCCAGGATACTGTACTTTGCTCTCGCACCATATAAGATGAGCTGGATAGGGCTTTTAGCGGGACTGTCTGCTCTCTCTATGGTCATAGGTAACGTTGTGGCTATTCCGCAAACTAACCTAAAAAGAATGCTAGCTTATTCTGGTGTTGCCCAGGCTGGATATATCTTAACCGGTTTGGTTGCAGGCACAACTGCTGGTATTAAAGGCATGGCATTTTATCTGATGATCTATCTTTTTGCAACAGTCGGAGCTTTCACTGTTGCCATGGTAATGAGTATGAATGTTGGCAGCACAGAAATAAAGGATATGTCAGGTTTAAGTCAAAGGAGCCCTCTTCTAGCTGCTGTTTTAACTACCTGCTTGCTTTCTATGGCTGGGATACCTCCTCTAGCTGGTTTTGCAGGTAAACTATACTTGTTTGCTTCAGTTGTAGCTGAAGGGAAGTTGTGGTTGGCGTTAGTGGGCCTGGTAATGTCAATGGTTTCGGTATATTACTATCTGAACGTTACCAAAGCAATGTATCTAGGCGAAGCACAAGATAACACGCCCATCGCTGTGCCAGGCAATATGAAGCTAATTTTGATCGTAAGTATGGTCATAACCCTGCTTCTGGGTGTATATCCAACACCGCTGGCCAATTTAGCTGATCTTGCAGCTAAGGCTTTAATACCATAAGCTTTAAAATTTAGCCGGCCTCAGTTGAGGCCGGCTATTTTAGGTGAGAATATGAAAAAAAAGGAGCTAGGTAACTTAGGCGAAGAAATAGCGGCTCAATATTTAGCACAGCAAGGGTACAAGATAATTGCTAGAAACCTAAAACTAAAAAAGGGAGAGGTCGATATATTATGCAAAGATTCCGAAAACAACTTAGTCCTGGTTGAAGTAAAAACTTGTTCAAAATTTTCGCCTGTACCCGCTATTGAAAATATAACTAGGGTTAAAAAAAATAGATTACGTCGTCTATGGCAAGAATTGACCAGCATTTATAATTGTGATAATGGATATATAATGGCCATTGCAATATACTATGAGGGGCATGAGACTAATATAATGGCGTATATCCTTGATTAAGAAAGGATTTCAGAGAATTATGTCGAATAAAAAAATTAACCGATGATTTGCGAGGAATTACATACAGGAGGAGAAGAAGTTGGCAAAAATCAGTTTAGAGCAGTTAATAAAAGCAGTAGAGGATATACCGCCGTTACCTCTTACCGTTACAAAAGCTCTTCAGGTTATAGATAATCCTAATTCCGGTCCAAGGGACTTAGCAAATATCATTGGCTCAGACCAGGCAATGACAGTAACACTGCTAAAGTATGCCAACTCAGCATTTTATGGTCTATCAAGACGCGTAAGTACTATTAATGAAGCGATAGTAATTATGGGGTTTGCCGCAATTAGATCCCTTTTAATGAGTTTTGCCCTTTCCAAGACATTAAATCGTGAAATAAAAGGCTATGCTATGCCCCAGGGAGAAATATGGAAACATGCATTATACTGTGGCAATATTTCACGGCACATTGCCAAGAAAATTAAATATCCACAACCAGAAGAGGCATTTGTTGCAGGGCTTATACATGATATAGGAAAAGTAGTATTAAATGAATTTATTTTTGAAGATTACCAACAAGTTCTACAAAAAGTAGAAACGGAACAAAAGCCTTTTGTGGAAGTAGAAAAGGAAATATTGGGTTATAGCCACGCAGAAGCTGGGGCGCTTTTAGGCGAGAAGTGGAAACTGCCTCAGAATATTGTTGAGACCATTGCCTATCACCATCAGCCTAAGGATCATACTAATAAATTGGTTCATATAGTTCATTTGGCTGATGCTCTGTGTCTGATGTTAGGGATAGGTTTGGGCATAGATGGACTATATTATTCTATAAATGAGACATCTTTGCAGCTTTTAAATTTGAAGTCTGAGCAAGTCGAACTGCTAATTGCAGAGATTGATGGTAATGCAGAAATTCCTCTCCCGTAGGTTCGAATTTTTTTTTCGAACCTTTTTTGTTTCTCAAGCAGGAAATTTCAAGCTAGTGTAGAACATAAGTTCTTGGGAGGGGAAGAAAAAATGTTCGTTAAAGTTAAAAGTGTCGGTATATATGGTTTGGATATTTATCCGTTATTGGTGGAGGTGGATGTTCAACGGGGATTGCCAAGTTTTGAAATTGTAGGTCTGCCAGATAAAGCAGTAAAAGAAGCCAGGGAGAGAGTGCGAAGTGCCATTAAAAATTGTGGTTGGCAGTTCCCATTGGCAAGAATTACAGTTAACCTATCACCAGCCAGTATAAAAAAAGCTGGGCCCTTTTATGATTTACCCATAGCAATAGGAATTTTACTGGCTTCACAACAGCTTTGCTTGCCAGAAAAAGTTCTAGAGCAGACCTATTTTATGGGGGAATTGTCCCTGAATGGAGAAATAAGACAGGTGAAAGGAATTTATGCTGCCGCTCTCATGTTGTCTGAACTGGAAAATAATTGCTATTTATGCTCAGCTGTGAAGAGTGCTGTTGAAGCCAGTGCTGCGGGAATTATTTTTTATGGTTTAACCACTCTAAAAGATCTAATAGACCTAAGCGAAAATAAATTGAGGCCAAAGAAAATTTTGCCGTCATTTTCAACATCTCTAAATAATCCGGACAACGGTTTATTTGAAGAGATCTATGGTCAGGAGCAGGCAAAATATGCTGTTCAAATTGCTGCTGCGGGAGGCCATCATTTACTTCTACAGGGACCACCAGGAGTTGGTAAAACTATGCTAGCCAGATTATTAGCGCAATTGTTACCACCACTGACTACTCATGAACAAAAGGAAGTTAATCGTATTTATAGTCTTGCCGGTATTGAAAGAACTTTCTTAGATAATTGCCGTCCTTTTCGAGCTCCTCATCATACCGCCAGTAAAGCAATAATTATTGGTAGTCCCAGAAGGCAGATGCCTGGAGAAATTACTTTAGCTCATCGAGGAGTATTATTTTTGGATGAAATTGCTGAATTCTCTAGAGATGTGCTGGAATCTTTACGGCAACCGCTAGAAGAAGGAAAAATTAGCCTTGGTCTGGTTCAGCAGAAACTGGAATTTCCGTCGGTTTTTCAGCTAGTAGCGGCAATGAACCAATGTCCATGTGGAAAAGATAAGACCGAGTGTAAGTGTTCGCCAGCTCAGGTCGAAAGATATCGATATAAATTATCAGGTCCCATTCTAGATAGAATTGATCTAAAGGTTGAGCTTTTTCGTCCAACCTATAAAGAAATAAAATCAACATCAGTTTTTAATAAAGGTAAAGTAAAACAGCAAATTGTCCATGCGAAGGAAATACAAATGAAAAGATATGGTGTTAGACATCTTAATAATGCTAATGTTTCTCTAAGCATTTTTCGTGAAAAAGCGGAGATTTCTGAATCAGCTCTGGAGTTGCTGGATTACGCTTATGAAAAATTTAAGATGACAATGCGCAGTTATTGGCGTGTTTTTCGAGTAGCCCGGACTATTGCAGATTTGGCAGATAGCTTACTAATCAAGGAAGAGCATATGGCAATAGCATTACAGTATAGAATTTTAAACGAAAATAACTGAAGATTATGGCATTTACCTTTATCACCTGCATATAATATTAGGGGGTGAAGGTAAATGCGAACTGGTTTTAAAGTCAAGAGAAAATCCTATGGGATGGATGTGGTTTTTCGGGTTATTCATATTTGCCAATATGAGCGCATTGCTATTCTTGAGGCTGAAGATAGTGACAAAAAGTTTTTCGCTGATGCCCCGTTAGAAGATTTAGTAATCATATAGCTAACTGAACCTGTCGTTGACAGGTTTTAATTTTTTAAAAGGAATTGTAAATCATATGTCGAATAAAAATTTGTATAAAGCTGAGAGGAGGGAAAGGATGCAGGAGTTACGTAAAATGCGGATCTGGTTTGTGTCAGTAACAGCTATATTTGTCGGAGCTTTTGAATATATCCGTCATTACCCTTTACATGAAACATTGGAAGAAATATTTCCCGGGTGGCAGGAAAACTTTTTTTCTGTACTATTCTTAATGATTGGAGTAATGTTATTATCCAACCATATTTTCGTAAAATTAAAAAAGGTAAGTGAAAGTTTGAGCAAAATCGTTCAGACTTCACCTGATGCCATTATTTTTATTGACGGTAACCAGAAAATAGATATGTTAAATCCAGCTGCGTTAAAAATGCTTGGGATTGATGATAATAAGCAGGTGCAGCTAAAAATTCATTGTTCGAATATTTTAAACTGTCAAAATGAGAAAAAAGAGAAGTTGTGTAACTCAGAGGAATGCCCTTTTAACTGTACGAAGAACAGTGAAAATCGCATATGTAGAAAAGAGATATATATTAGCGACTCAAATGGAATAAATATTCCAGTGGAAGTAAGCTGTGCTAAACTGAAAGAAGATAAAGTATTTAATGGTTGTGTTTTTATTATTAGAGACATGAGAGATCGAAAACGCAAAGAGGCCTTAGAAAAACAGCGAATTAGTGAAAAAGCCATTGCTGAAGAGCGCTATCGTCTTGCCCGAGAAATTCATGATGGTTTGGCGCAAGGATTAGGATATTTGAATTTGAAAATGAGAACATTAATTGAGACTTGTAGAAAACAAGGATATAATTCTATACTGAGTGAGATGGAAGAATTGATTGCTATAATCAGTGATCTATATCAGGAAACCAGGCTTGCAATCAGAAATTTAAATAGCACAAAACTAATAACTAACGGACTTAATTCATATATTGAAAGTTATCTTTCCAATTTTGCCAGACAGCAAAATATTATGGTAGACTATAAGTGGGTTTCCTCAGGAATAATTAATAATGCTGAAACGGAAATGCATATATTAAGAATTGTTCAAGAAGCATTAAACAATATCCGTAAGCATTCCGGTGCAACGGAAGTAAAGATACTATTAGAAGAAAATGATGGCCACTGGCTCTTAGAAATATATGATAATGGTTGTGGTTTTGAGATAGAAAAAGTGGATCGAGATAAGCATTTTGGACTAAATAATATGATAGACAGAGCTAAAATCATTAAGGCTGATTTTCAAATTTATTCAGGAGAGCAGGGAACCACTATAAAGTTGATCATACCTAAACTAAGCCAGGAGGGCGACTTTGATGGAAAAAATTTTGAAAATACTGCTGGTTGATGATCACAACCTTTTCCGCAGAGGAATCAAAAGTATTATTGAATCCCATCCCGCTTTAAAGGTAATTGGAGAGGCAAGTAATGGTAAGGATGCAATTAAAAAAGCCCATGAACTAAAGCCGGATCTAATATTGATGGATATTAATATGCCAGAAATGAATGGTCTTGAAGCCACAAAAGTTCTTATTGCTCAAAATGTTGCTGCAAAAATAATAATCCTTACTGTCGAGGAAGAAGATGAAATTCTCTTTGATGCGATAAAACATGGTGCTAGTGGATATTTGCTAAAAAATCTTGAACCTGAACAGTTAATAAATTATTTATTAGAGACAAGTAACGGAATTGTGCCTATATCTCCACACCTGGCAACCAAGATTATACATGAATTTGCGCGCTTATCCCAGTACAGACAGGAGCATAAAGGGGATAATGAATCTACCGAGCCCAGGAAAGAGTTATCTTTAAGGGAAAAAGAGGTTTTAAGAATGGTGGCACAAGGTTATACAAATAAAGAAATAGGTGCTGCTCTATGTATCTCAGAGAATACAGTCCGCAATCATTTGAGAAATATCCTGGAAAAGTTACACCTGGAAAATAGAGTACAAGCTGCAGCCTTTGCTACCAGGGAAGGGTTAATTTAATTTAGTCCAACCAGACCAGCGAGAAGCTGGTCTTTTGGTTTTTTTGGACGAATGTCAATTTTCTGAATAGTATTATTTTGGTCGTAAATTAGTCTATTTCGGCCATGTAGTTTTTCGACCACTATTGTTAAAATTTTTTTAGAGACATAAAAATTCAGAATATTACGTACCATCAAAGGGAAGGAGTGGGTGAATGGAGACATTATTGTTGATATTAATGTTAGCCATATCTATCCTGATTAGCTGGATTTTAGTTGGACGTAAGGAACCTGAAGCCGGATCAATGAAGAAATATTTATTTCTGGCTATTGGCTATGGTGTTGCTAATGGTGCTATCTTTGCTGGAGCAATAGCTCTTATTAATTTATTGCAATACCATACACTGAAATGAGGAGGATTGTAATGGAAGAACAAAAGGAAATTTTTCATGCTGAAGTAAGTGACGAAATGGACGAAATCAGTCGCCGTAAGTTTTTAATAACCATGCTCGGTTTAACAGGGTCAGCAATTGCTTTGAGTCTGGCCACCCCATTAGCTGGATATGCATTAGCTCCGGCGATGAAGAAAGAGAAAGTGGAATTTATCGAGATAGGGAGTATCGCAAATTTCAAGACAGGGGAACCAATTAAAGTGGATTTCGAATTCACAAAGAAGGATGGCTGGGTAGAAACCAAACAAAAACGCTCGGTGTGGGTAGTAAAAAAAGATGAAAATAATATAACTGTATTTTCGCCTAACTGTACCCACCTGGGATGCGGATACAACTGGGACGCAGCCAGCAAACAATTCAAGTGTCCTTGCCATGGGGCAGTATTCAGTATGGATGGTGAAATAGTTGCGGGACCTCCCCCACGCCCATTAGATCGCTATGAAACTAAAATTGCTGATGGTAAATTGCTAATTGGGAAGCTAATCCAGGCTGAGGAGGCTTAAAACAGGTGATGACAGAAAGAATATATAACTGGATAGACGAAAGGCTACAAATCAAAGATCAAATCAAGGAAATACTGGATCATCCTGTTCCTCCACACGTGAACTTTTTATACTGTTTTGGAGGAATAACCTTTGTTTTAATTATGTTGCAGGTGATCACCGGTATTTTCCTGACTATGTATTATGTACCATCTCCTGACCACGCCTATGCTAGTGTTGAGTATATAAGTAAGGAAGTGGCTTTCGGCCGGCTAATTCGAGGAATGCATCGTATTGGTAGTTCTGGAGTTGTCATAATGGTAGTTGTACATCTCTTGCGAGTTTATTTCCACGGGGCTTACAAAAAGCCGCGGGAACTGAACTGGATGGTGGGTGTTGGGTTACTGCTCATCGTCCTAACTTTTGGGTTTACAGGTTACCTGTTGCCCTGGGACCAGAAAGCTTACTGGGCTACTGTGGTTGGAACTAAAATGGCTGGTTCAGTTCCAGTTATTGGCGAATTTGTTCTGAAGGCGCTGAGAGGCGGCAATGACCTGGGAGCGGTAACTCTGACACGCTTTTATTCACTGCATATCTGGTTCTTGCCCGGGGTTCTCTTTGCATTACTGGGGGCTCATTTCTTTATGATTAGAAAACAAGGGATTTCCGGTCCCCTATAAGATTCCAGTTTAAGGAGGCAGAAGAATGGCTGATCTAAAACAACACGGGAAAGGGGAGCCCTTTTTTCCTGGCCATATCCTCAAAGAAGCCGTGGTTATGTTATTAACGATAATTATTGTAATGTTTCTGGCTGTAACCATTGATTTGCCCAATGAATCTGTAGCTGACCCCACAGATACGTCTTACATCCCTCGTCCAGAGTGGTATTTCCTTTTTCTCTTTCAATTTTTGAAGTATTTCCCGGGTAGTATGGAAGTTGTTGCTGCCGTTCTTTTCCCGGCTGCTTTCATTGGTTTGTTATTATTCCTGCCTTTCCTGGACAAGAATCCGGCCCGTCATCCTAAAAAACGGCCACTGGCTACTTCATCGGCAATAGTAACAATGGTAGGAATTATAGTTCTGACTATACTGGGGATGGATGATGGAAGTAAAAATACCCAGCATACCATAACCTTCTTTGAAAAATGGAAATATGGTGTTATTATCGCCATTATCTTTATTAACTACATTGTTACCTGGATGCTGGTAAGCAAAAATTCACCAGTCAAAGATTCGGCAGCTAAAGCTATTACCGCTTCTGTACTGGCAGTATTAAGTATTAT
Source organism: Carboxydocella sp. JDF658 (assembly GCF_002049395.1). Lineage (NCBI taxonomy): Bacteria > Bacillati > Bacillota > Clostridia > Eubacteriales > Clostridiales Family XVI. Incertae Sedis > Carboxydocella > Carboxydocella sp. JDF658. The sequence continues at coordinate 24,286 of NZ_BDLR01000032.1, forward strand.
AGCAATCTCAACCGTAGTAGTTTTTTCGGCCTTGGAGCCGAACCAGGTTAAGGCTGCTGCCGGAGAAGGCAACCCCGGTAAAGATGTGTTGCTGGCAAAGTGTACATCCTGTCATAAATTTGAGGGACAGGGTGCTGATTTTGCCCCTGATTTAAGTAAAGGTCCCAAGAAATATAAAGGCAGTGAAGAAATAGCTAAGTTCCTTAAAGATCCTGCTTCGGTAGGCTCGGGTATGCCTAAACAACAATTGACTGACGATGAAATTAAGCAATTAGCTGATTTTCTGGCCAGTTTACAGGGAGCTGATGCAGGTAGCAGTTCTGGAGCGGCAGTTGAAACGTCCGGCTCCCCTAATAATGGTGGTGGAGGCAATGCTGACAAAGGTAAATCAGCTGTTGAAACCAACTGTATTGGTTGTCATGCTGTCAATGGCAAAGGTGGCACAGCAGGTCCGGATTTGGCCAAGGTAGTAGCTAATTATGACGAAAACAAGCTCAAGGAATTCCTGAATAATCCATCAGCTGTTAAACCTGGTACGCCAATGCCCAAGTTGCCGCTTGCTGAAGAAGATCTCAACAATATCGTTACCTATTTAATGAGTCTGAAAGGAACAAATAAAACTGATATTGCGCAGCCATCAAACAATATCCCAAGTGGCAATGCGCAACCATTGAGTCAGGAAAAAACTTTTGAGTTTGCCATAAAGACCATCGAAGCTAATAGCTGTAAGTCTTGCCACAAAATCAAAGGGGATGGAGGAAGTTTTGCACCCGATTTATCCAAAGTCGGCAGCTATCGTGACAAGGATTATATTGTTAAATTCCTCACAAATCCCAAGGCTGTTAATCCCAATACACAGATGCCCACAGTACCCCTCTCTAAAGAAGAGATCAATGCAGTGGCTTCTTATCTTGCCAGTTTGAAGTAGGTGGAGCAGATGCTGTGGAAGGAAATAAAAGCCTGGAGCCATGAGCATTGGAAACATTTTATTCTGATTCTGGTGATTACGCTGGTATTATCCTTCGCTACCACCTATGAATTGCAAAAATTGGTAGCGCCAAAACTCTGCAGCAGCTGCCACGAGGGGTTATCAGTGGCTCAAGCAATGCAGAAGGGTAATCATACCCGCTTCAAGTGTGAACAGTGCCACCGCGAGACAGGCATTGGTATCAGTTTGATTCCCAAAACAAACATCATACCGGATAGTGTGCAGGGTAAAATTCCAGTTGATAAAGAAATTTGCCTTGAGTGTCACGCAATTGAAAACCGTCAGGTTACACCACGAATACCTATTAAGGTGCCACATAAGGAGCACCTGGCTAAAGGTATTCAGTGTGTGCAATGTCATATTGGAGTTGTTCATGGACAAAGACCATCTCGCGGTGCAGGAGTTGTCACTTTTAAAGGCCCTGCAATGCCAACTTGTATCAAGTGTCACCTCGAAAGAGGAGTACCTACTAACTGCTCATGGTGTCATCTACAGGATTTAAAACCCCAGTCCCATCAAGATAGAAATAAATGGGTCTGGAAAGGGGAGCATGGCTTGATGGCTCAGAAAGACGTGGGGGTCTGCGAGATGTGCCATGCTTATACCAAAGACAGAGCTGTAAATATGGGCAATAATAACAAACCTGCTGAGTTCGCTCGTAGCAATGCTTTCTGTTCAGGATGTCACATAAATAAACCACCCAGCCATACCGAAATTTGGCCAATTGTGCATAAGCAACAGGCAATACCTAACCGGGCAGCCTGTCTGGTTTGTCATAATGAAAATAAACCTGATCCGTCGGAACGAATTACCCAGAGAATTTATTGTTTCAAGTGCCACAAACCAAGGGATGGGATACAGGGGAATATTACCAATCACCCAACCAACTGGCGAAAACTTCATCCAAATGTAGTTAAGTCAATTGGGATCGTGGAAGGTAAATGTTTTAATTGTCATGCAAGTAACCATTGTGCTAAATGTCATAGGGCCTATAACATTCATCAAATTAACTGAAAGATCGGCAGGTAGACGGGAGGGGAATAAATCCCTTCCCCCTCCTCCCTTCCGAAAGGAAAGGACTAGAGGTTAATGGCCGTAAAAGAACTGCTAATAGTTGTTCTGATCGGGCTGATAATTGTGGGAATATTTGTTAATATTTATCAGCTTGACCTGAAAGAATTTTTCCTCGAAAGCTTATTGGGACTGGTGTCACCAAATAAATATGCGGAAGTAGAAAGCAAAAAAAACTTAATTAATCGCATTCCACGAGAGTTTAAGGTGTGCCTGGACTGCCACGATACGCTTGTGCAAAAACTGCAGGAAAAAAACACTCATCTTCCGGCAGTAATGGGTCAATGCGGAGTTTGTCATGTTTTAACTGGCCATCCTGGAGCCAGTGCTCAGTACACTTTACCTTTAAATGAATTATGTTTTACCTGCCATAATCGGATCTGGGATAAACAAAATCAATATCAACACAGACCTTTTGAGCTGGGCAAATGTGCGGATTGTCATGATCCCCATGGTTCTCCAAATCAATATAATCTGCGCCTGGTACCGCAGTTATTGTGCAATACCTGTCATAATATGGGGATTAGATATGGTAAATACAAAGTTCAGCATCCGCCGTTTGCAACTAACCAGTGTCTCGGTTGTCATTATCCTCACAGCTCACCTTATCCCAAAAACCTCAGAGCTCCAGTAAACGAGCTCTGTAACACCTGTCACTTTGCTACATTGCCGGGCCAATACGCACTTGTTAAACATCCTCCTTTTCGGGATGGACGCTGCATTGAGTGTCATCATCCCCATGCTTCGGATAATATGCGAATGTTAAGAAAGCCCATCCCATACCTGTGCTTGAATTGTCACGATAATGAAAGGCAAATCGGCTGGTATAAAAAAATGCATCCTTATGGCGAGAAGTTTCCAGATCGCGCTGAAGGAGGTAGCGTCACTTGTTTAAGTTGCCATCATCCCCATGGTACTGGTAATCCCAGGATGTGGCGACGACCTGGAAATTACCTGTGTTTTGGATGTCATCGCAATAAAATGGAGCCGATGAGGTGAAAAATATGGACTTACAGCCTCAAGAAAACATTATTCCGCTAAACCGCGCAATCATCTATTTGACCATTCTCATAATAACCGGTCTGTTAGTATTCTATTCTATTGGTAAATTTCTGTTCTGGAACAAACCAGAATTCCAGTCCAAAACCGAATATGATCTCGCAGTTGCCATGGAAAATGTAAAAAAATATCCGCAAAACGCGCTATTACGGGTTGAACTGGGCTGGGCCTTTGCACAGGCCGGTAATTATGATCGGGCCCTGGAAGAATACCAGAATGCTTTAAAAATTGATAAGAAGAACGTTGCAGCTAAATATAATATGGCCTTGATTTATCTGCAAAAAAATCAAGATCAAAAAGCGGTTAAATTACTCGAAGAACTTATCAAGGAAAGGCCAGCCTTTACAGAAGCCAGACTTACACTGGGCGAATACTACCTGCAGACTAAAAAGTATGATGATGCTTTAAAGCATTTTCATTTTGTGCTAAAGGCTAACCCAGGCACAGTAGACTATATCTATTTGATAGGTCAAGCGTTAGAGGGTAAAGGCAAAATAAAAGAAGCAATCCAGCAATATGAGCTGGCTTTGCGATATGTGCCTGATTTTCAACCAGCTAAGGAAGCCCTGGAAAAGTTGAAGGCCAAAAAATAGGGGGCACTATTATGGACAAGAAAAAATTTAAGCAATTATCGCTGGCAAGTCTAATAATTTTATTGCTGGTCTTTGCCTATTTTTACTGGCAAAAAACAGACCCCCTGGAAACCATACCTGTAGGCGATATAAGTGAACCTCCCAAATATGTTTTGTCTATGTATGGGGACAAAAAGTATTCTTTAGAACAACCTTTAGGTATAACAGTTTATGACAATGAGGTTTTTGTCTCTGACTCGGACGCAGGTAGAGTGTTGGTCTTTGATCAGAATGGTAAGTTATTGAGGATTATTGGAGAAAAAGACAAAAAGCTTAGAAATCCTTATGGTCTGGCAATTCACGCTGGAAAGCTTTATGTGGCTGACGGAGGACTGGCAAGAATCGCAATCTTTACTGTCCAGGGAGATTTCAAGGGGTACTGGCTTCCCAAGGAGGAGAATCGAATTAATGTGCCTGCGACGATATATGTAGATGACAATAGAATAGTAATCAGCGATTTGGTTCGCAGCGGTATATATGTTTTTGATCATCAAGGTAACCTGAAATTAGCTTTTGGCGGCAAAGGTACAGAAAAAGGCTTCTTAAATAAACCCCACGGCTTTGTAATTAATGAGCGGGGAGAATTTATTGTGGCTGATAGTAACAATAATAGAGTGCAGATTTTTGATAACAAAGGGAAATTTATCAAAATTCTTGGTGAGAATGAAAGCAATAAAGGAGAAATATTGACCCCAAGAGGCATCACCCAGGACGAACAGGGTAATATCTATGTCGTCTCCGGTCTGGAAAACAGAGTTTATGTTTTTGATAAAAATGGAAAATTTAGATTTAATTTTAACGAGACCGCTAATGGTGATACTTTAGGCTTGCCCAGTGGAATCGCCTACTCAGGACGTAAAGTCTATGTAACAGAATATGCCAATAAGCGGGTAAGTGTATTTAAGTATTAAATGAGCCTGTAAGGCAGATGCCTTACAATATAAAAATAAAGGGGTGATGGGTTAAATGTCTATTTTAAAAAAGAGAGGAGGACCTATATTGAAAGGGCGCTGGTTGACCCAAATATCATTAATTGGATCTCTGCTTTTATTCAGCGCTCAAGCAGCTTACGCTTTACCAACAACTCCACCATTGGCCAGTACTACCCTTAGCAGCGCGGCCAGTGCTGGAGGAACTACGATCACTGTTACCAGTACCACTAATATTGATGTTGGCGATGTACTGGTCCTTGACCAAGGCGTAATTGGCAAGGAAGAACGGGTGCGAGTAGCTGGTATAGCTGGAACTACTATAACCATAGCCGGAGCAAGTAATGGTTACAAGTTACAGTACAGTCATAATAGTGGTGCTACTGTAGTAGAAATTGATACTGTTGGTTTGACCAATGCCAATCCCAATACTCCTGCTACTACTTATGAACACGATCCGGGAGATCCTGATAATTTCCAAGGGGTGATGGATCCTAATTTTAATAACAATTTACCGGTCACCAGTGGGCCTCACGGTCGTTATACCACCAATACCAATGGTTGTGGACGCTGCCATCAATTACACCAAGCTAAAAGTATAAGATTAATCAGGTTTGATACAGCTGCAGCTCAAAACCCAATTTATGGAGTTTGTACTTATTGCCATAGTTTTAATGGGCAAAGTACCTATGATGTTAAAGATGGTATGATCTGGGATACCAACAATGGCTATCGCTATGCTACTAATGGTGGTGGTTTTGAACGCATGCTGGTGGTTGAGGGGCCGGCACAAGTAGCTACTGTAGTAAAAGTATCGGCTAAACACCGAGTAAATGAACAAGCAACTATAAATACCGATGGCTCAATTTCTTATGTAAAGTTTAATGCCCCTGGAGGTTACCAGGAAACAAACGGTCACGTGGAATTGCGTTGTTCAAGTTGTCATCAGCCCCACGGAACTTCTAACAGCCGTCTGCTGGTAACCAGAATACAAACAGCAGATACCAGTGGGAACCCCATCTGGCGTGATACATCTACTTCTGGAACTAAAGTAGTAATTAAGGTAAATAACCCTTTTAGTGATGAAAAAACAGAATACAACGAAGAAATTGCTACTTTCTGCGGCGCGTGCCACTATGACTATCTTTCCAGCAATGCTTCACAGAAAAGTGGATATTATATGCCCAATTATTATCGCCACAAGATGAAAATGGGACCCAATTCAGGTTTAAATGACATTAACACAAATGATGGTACTTTTGGTTATAATTCCAGTAAATTGGTTTTACCGCTGGCCAGCATCGGAAATGATGGTACTAGCACCGGAGCTGCCAATACTGTTATATGTTTGACCTGTCATTACGCCCATGGGACCTTTGTGCAGGTAACTGGAATAAAGACTTATGACCAGATCCAGCTTAATAGTAATACTAATCTAAATACAGTTAATGGCTATGAATCTCCCAAAAACCTGAGGATGGATAACAGGGGAGTCTGCCAGAACTGTCACAACAGAACAAAGAGTACAGTAAAACCGGTACTGGTGCAGGTTTTAGATCCTGCTCAAGATGGTTCAAAAGAATATGGTCAGACTGGTTCGTTGCTACCTGGTAAAGCTGTTTCACCCACTGCTAATACCATTCTAATCCGCTTCGACCAGTACATGTGGAGGGATAAAACCGATCCGACTGGTGTTGCTGGTAGTGTTGAAAACACTGGACATTACAAGGTGACAGACATGACAGCTAGCCAGAATATTTCTGTAACATCTGCTACTCTGCAGCCCGATGGACGTACTGTACTGTTAACTCTCGGCTCTAGTCTTACTCCTGGTAACCAGATTAAAGTCGAACTGCAAGCGATTGGTGCTACCAATATTAAAGACCTGAACTTTAATGAGGTAAACCCGGCAGATACGAATAATATTGTAACTTTCACTAAATAATTAGGCGCGGGGAATCTAGCATGATTCCCCGCTCGACCTTCTTCTGGGGTGGGAAAATGGCCAGAAAAATTAGTTGTTTCTTATTTGCTGTTGTTTTTTTTCTAGGAATTGGAGCATATTATTTCTCTCACGGTTATTCATTATCTTATTCTAGTCCTGCAAGAAAAACGATTTATCATTTTTGGCCATCTGGTAATAATAGAATGCTTAATCAACCATTGGATGTAGCTAAGACAGGTAACGATTTATACTGGATTGCTGAAAGTACAAACCAGCGGCTTAGTGCCGTCAATAATAACGGCACAATAGTAAAAGTTATAAACTTAGAGGGAAATTTCGCCCCTGGGAGTATTTGGTGGCAAAACAACCATCTTTATGTTTGTGATTTAAACAGTAATCAAATACTGATATTAGATAAAAATGGAAATTTGATCAATCGTCTATTTTTATCAACAAATGGGGCTATTGTTAAACCTGTTTTTATTACAGGAGACAACCAAGAGCGATTATTTGTGGCTGATGTTTTTTACCATCAGGTAATTGTTTTGGATAACCTGGGTAATATCATTCAGAAAATCGCTAAGCCGGGCCATGAAAAAGGCCAGGTCTATTATCCTTACGGTATCGCTTATGATCAAGGGAACAAACGAATTTATGTCAGCGATTTTGGCAACCAGGAAGTAGATATTTTCGATATAAATGGCAGTTGGCTAGGGGATATCCCCACCTTAAGAGGCAAGCAAATACGCGGTCTGGCATGGGATGAGCGCCGCGAATTGCTTTGGGCCGTCGACATTTTTAATCATTCTGTTTTAATCTTAAATAAGGAATATAAAATTGTTGAACAAATTAATGAGCTGTCAACTGGCCAGTTCTTATATATCCCAAATAGCGTAAGGGTTTTCGGTAACGAAGTACTAATTGCAGACAAAGAAAATAACCGGATAGTACAGAGGATTGAGGTCGATAGAAAATGAAAAAATTTTTTCAGATTATCTTTATGTTTTTTTTCTCATTTTTACCCATAACTCCGGTTATGGCAGCCCCTGACTATCCATTAATTATAAATTACAGGCCCCTGGCAGGAGATCAAGGGGCAGGCATTGATACCGTTAAATCCCCTATTACTATTACCTTTGACCGGCCTATGAATGCTGCTACAATTAATACAAGTACTTTTTATCTCAAGGATAGTAATAATAATTTACTAAATACAACTGTCACTTATGATAGTAATACCAGGGTGGCTACCCTGACATTAAATCCTGCATCAACAAAATTGAATACTAATCAAGTCTATACTGTTTTTGTTATTGGCGGAGTTTCTGGGATTAAAGATAGCAATAATAATCCACTTCCAGGAAATTTTCAATGGTCTTTTGCGACAGGAACTTCGGATTATTTTGTGCCTCATCGCAATTATTCTACCAGTACTGCAAAATGTGGAATATGTCACCAACTGCACCAGGCACTGGAGTATCGACTGGTGCGTAACAGTTCTACTTCAACTCTTTGCTTTACTTGTCATGATGGATCTGCCAGCAATTATAATATTAAATCACTTTTTGCAGCTGGCACCATTTCCTTTCACCCGGTGGCAGGCATATCTTTGGCTGGTAATTCTGATAAACTGAGATGTGTTGATTGCCATAACCCTCATAATGTTAATGATAACCGTCCCCTTGCGCCAGCTGCTTCAGGTGCTTTGTCTTATAGCCGCGGAGTTGCACCACCTGCGCGGCCAGCCTGGAGTCAGGTCGCAGAAGGGGACTGGAATTATAAAATAAGTATTTCGTATCAATACGAACTATGTTATCGCTGTCACTCAACCTGGGATCCAGCCAACCCAACCCATGCTGCTTTAACTTTACGGGATATTGCCAGGGAATTTAATCCTAATAATAAGGCTTTTCATCCAGTAGAAGCAGATAGTCCCAACACAAAGGGAATTTTTGTTTCCGGCTATTCCGCAAGTACCAGGATCTTCTGTACTGATTGTCATGGCTCTCCGGTTTCAGGTGCAGCCAGAGGACCTCATGGCTCTACAAATGTTAAGATTTTAAAAGGAGTTTATGATAATAATACAGGAACTGGAAACAGCCAGCATTTATGTTTTCGCTGTCATAATTATAACGCTTATGCCCAAAGAGATCCTTACAGAGATTCAAATCTCACAGGATTTTATAATAGTAATAGAGGCAATCTGCATGCTTATCACACGGACAAATTAAACAGCATTCGCTGCCAGTATTGTCATTCTGCGGTAGTACACGGTCTTAATAGCAATAAACACCTGATTCTGAACACCAGTTTGGAATCCAATCCCTACAAAAGTAGTATTGCCAAAATTACTTACTATCAAGAAAGTAGTGGTAACTATAGTGCAAATAACTGCCGGGTTAATGATACTAATCTTTGCAGTGCACATTCAAATTAATGGAGAGTAATTAGTATGTTAAGAGTATTATCCAGTATCCGATTAGCTAATTTAATCATATTAGTTTATTGTATTTTCTTGATTATCGCTATGCTTAAACCTGAAAAGAAGCTGCTGGATTCTATTTGGTTTTTTATTTTAGGGATATTGTTTTTTTTCAATCTTACAGCCTGTACCCTTAAACAATTGGTTAATTATCGTAAAAACAAAATTGGCTTAGCGCTCTTTCATATTGGACTAGTATTAGTCCTTTTGGGAAATGGTATCAATTTTCTCTGGGGAAAAGAAGGTATTTTACAACTGGGGATTGGACAAACCAGGATTGTTGATAAAAGCAATTTATTAAATTATCGGGAGGGCAAATTTGCTTCCCCGTGGGAAGGGGATTTAGAAATCACGCTCCAAGATATAAAAGTAGAAATGGATCAGGGTAAACCTAAAGTTAAGTATGGAAATTTACTGGTAGTAAACAGGAAAAACAACGCCATAGCTCAGATACCTTTTGATTATGTAAATTCATTTCAGTCAAACGGCCTTTATTTCTGGCCTTTGGAAAGAGGCTATGCTCCTGTATTAGAGTTAACGGATGAACTGATTCACTGGAGTCTACAAACTAAAAAATTAAATAACCAGGAAGTGTACGAAGGAAATTTAAAAACTGGTGATTTAGACCTAAAAGGCCAGCTGAAAGAGCAAAAATTGATTTTAATCTATCAACAAGGAAAAGAAACAAAAGAGAAAGTTTTAAGTCAAGGACAAACAGTATTCATTAATGGACAACAAATTAAATGGCTTGAAACCTCATACTGGCTGGCGTTTTCTGTTAAATACCAGCCAGGCAATAGTATAATCTGGCCAGGAACTCTCTTGCTGATTATTGGTAGCGCCTATCATTATCTACCACTGCTTTGGAAGAAGGGATAACATGTTTAAACTTCAAGTAATAAATTTATGGACAAGCGTTAGTTTCTATGGTGTCGCCTTTGTTTTTTGGGTTGTTCACAGCTACTGGTATAAACCCATTCTGCTTAGGTTTAGTAATTATTCAGGTATAATCGGCTTTGTTTTTCATACTATAGCGTTAATTCTACGCTGGATAGAGGTTAATCATGGCCCCTATCATAATTTTTATGAAGTATTAATTTCTGACATGTGGGTAGCCTTATTGTTTTTCGGTATTTTAAGCTATAAGTTACCTGAACTAAAAAACGGCGCCCTTATCGTATATCCTTTGGCTATGGTAGTTATAGCTTATGCTGTCTTCCAAACCCCCCAGCAAACAGAACTTCCACCTTCATATGCTACTTACTGGCTGATCATACATGTGCTCTTTGCTAAACTGTCCTATGGTTCCTGTTTGCTTTCGGCTGTAGCTGCTGCTCTATATCTGCGTGAAAGAAAAGAGATTTTCGAGAAATGGCAATATCGGCTTGCAGGTATAGGATTCTTTAACCTTGCTGTAATGATTGCTTCAGGAGCAGTTTGGGCATATAAAGCCTGGGGGCGTTTCTGGGGCTGGGATCCCATCGAGACCTGGGCTTTGATCTCCTGGCTTGTGTACGGATTGTACTTACATTTATGGAGAACGCAAAACTGGCGTGGCAAAAAATCAGCCTGGTTGGCTATTATCAGTTTCTTATTCGTAATCCTGGCATTTTTCTGCCTTAAATTTCTATATCCTTCTGTTCACGAAAATCTCAGCATATAGAATATTTAGTTCATCTGGAGCAAAAAGATTACCCTCCGGGGTAGTCTTTTTTTGGCACAATCAGAGGATGGTAGAACTGCCAGAATTGTCACTATAATTGAAATAAGAGAAATAAAAGGGGGAAATAGCATGGATTGGTCAACTTTAATGGCCCATATGTATGGAACAGTTATTAGCGGAGTTATGTTTGCTGCAGGTATATATTTTTTCTTTGGATTAAGTGGAAAAACTTCCTTTGGTTATAAAGCTTTTGGAGCGGTTATGAGTAGTCTGGGAGGGTTGCTCTTTTTGCTGACCTTAATTCCTGCATTTTAATGCCAAGGAGGTTACATCAGCAAATGTCCATAGTATGCAAATGCGGATATGAACATTATGATGAATCCAAAATCATTAAACGACGCGATCCAATCACAAATCAGGTACGCCCAGTTTGTAAAATATGCGGGAGAAGAGTTTTTTTTAAATCTGTTAATCCTGCTCAATATAAGAGAATGTTAAGATCTATCCAGACATAGGATAGGTCTTTTTTTTACCCTAAATGGTAGAGCGAAAGGCAAAAAGTTTTATATGAATAGCAATTCAGTGCAAAACTTAAATGTAGCCAAATGTTTTAGTTAACAAATATTCATGTTTTTGAGCAGTTTAGTGACTATCTCTGTTTTTTCCCGGGATTTTTCTCGTCGAATTTTAGGGGCTGGCTTATAATATGACTAAACAATTCAGTATTTGGAAAGGAGGTAATTTGAGGCCAGGAGCCCGTAGCAGACAATAACTAACCTCAATTAATTTAAGAAAGGAGTGGCAGTATGAGCATTAATACTGAGGTTGGAATGGGTCAGAACGTAATTGAACATCCAAAACGTTCCCAGGCTGAATGGAAAAAAATCGCTGATAGTCCTGATTTTAAAACTCTTATTAACGCCAAAGGAAAATTTTTGATTCCTACCATCATATTTTCTTTTGTTTATTACTTTGCACTTCCTATTTTAGCTGGTTATGCCCCTGGCTTAATGAAAACAAAGATTGTTGGTGCTATTAATTTTGGCTATTTATTTGCACTTTCCCAGTTTTTCGTAGCCTGGATAATTGCCGGACTTTATAGCTCAGTATCTAATAATACCTTTGATCCGCTGGCAGAAAAAATTAAGCAACAACAGGGGGGGAAGGGTAGATGAAGATTATTACTTTTGGTCTATTTGCTCTTGTTGTTCTTGCTACCCTGATTATTACTTACTGGGCAGCACGACGTACTAAAACTACTGCCGAATTCTATGCTGCTGGCCGCAGCTTAAGTGGTATTCAGAACGGTTTTGCTATAGCCGGTGACTATATGAGTGCCGCTTCATTTCTGGGGATTGCTGGACTCATTGCTTTAAATGGCTATGATGGTTTTATGTATTCTGTAGGTTGGCTGGTAGCATATATTACTGTTCTACTGGTCGTAGCCGAACCCTTACGAAATAGCGGTAAATATACCATGGCCGATATGCTGGCTTACCGCTTAAAACCCAAGCCGGTGCGGACTGCAGCAGCCCTTTCTACTCTAGTTATCTCCACCTTTTATCTATTAGCCCAAATGGTGGGTGCAGGTAGCTTAATTAAAATGCTAATCGGCTTATCCTATGAAACCTCCATTATTATAATCGGTATAATGATGATCTTATATGTTGCCTTCGGTGGTATGCTGGCAACCACCTGGGTACAAATCATAAAAGCGGGATTATTAATGGCTTGTGCAATTGTTTTAAGCTTTGCGGTTTTAGTAAAATTTAACTTCAATTTCGTGGACTTTTTTGGCGGTTTAAGCCAGAAGTACGGCCAATCATTCCTGGAGCCAGGGAAATTATATAAGAATCCCATTGAATTAATCTCATTAGGATTAGCGCTAGTTTTAGGTACTGCCGGAATGCCTCATATTCTCATGCGCTTCTATACTGTACCTACTGCAAAAGAGGCCCGGAAATCCGTTGTTTGGGCAATGATTTTAATCGGTTCATTCTACATTATGACAACTTTCCTTGGATTCGGAGCAGCATACTTTGTTGGAGCAGATGCGGTCAAAGCTGCTGAAAAAGGCGGTAATATGGCAGCTCCAATGCTGGCCCAATATCTATTCGGTGGACCTAATACAATTGGTGGTGAAGCTGGTTTAGCTTTCGTTTCTGCGGTTGCTTTCGCTACAATCTTAGCAGTAGTTGCCGGTTTGACTCTGGCTGCATCCAGTGCCTTTGCCTATGATTTTTACACTAATGTAATTAAGGGTGGCAATGTGGATGAAGCTACTCAGGTTAAAGTCGCGAAGAGAACAACTGTAGCTGTTGGTATTGTAGCAATAATTTTGGGGCTTCTAGCTAAAGGCCAAAACGTCGCCCATCTGGTAGCTCTGGCCTTCGCAGTTGCATCCTCTGCCAATGTGCCGGTTATTGTCTTCTCGGTATTCTGGAAGAAGTTCAATACTGGTGGTGCTGTAACCGGTATCCTGGTTGGCCTGGCTTCCTGTATCATTTTCCTCCTGCTAGGCCCCAATGTGATGGATCCAAAGACTGCAATCTTTCCACTGAAGAATCCGGCTATTGTTTCTGTTCCGTTAGGATTCCTGGGTGCCTATCTGGGCAGCTTGTTCTATCGTGAACCGGAAGCCGAAGAGAAATTCGAAGAACTCTACGTACGGGCCAATACCGGTATTGGTGCAGAAGTGTAAAAGAAGCCCCGGCAAAATGCCGGGGCTTCATCTTAATCCCTTTGGATAATGATTTTTAATTAAATGTCCATCATCTTTACCCCAGCCTACTGGAAAACCATTTACTGTTATAGTTAGCCAGCCTTTATTGCCTGAAGCAGGTAGAGGATGGCCAGCAAAGTATTGGAATAATTGTTGATCATCAGGTCCAAATTCAACATTATTAATTGTTTTAATTAACGGCCAGGCTAGAGCGGCACTATGAGCAGGCTCAAACCGATTTTTCTTGAATGCTCCTAAAAGCAGTCCAGGACGCAAAATTTTAAGCCCATTAAAATCAGGGGGCTGTAAGGGGAGCCAGAAAAGATGCTGGTTTCTTTCAAAATAAAATCCTTCTGGGCAGCTATCCAAAAAATCTTTTGCGAATGCTTGCCACGTTTTCAAAGCTGAATTTGTTATATTAACATTAGCTCGTTGGATCTTTGAAGAGATACCCGTTTCTGTTTTTCTCAAAAGAGCAATGAAATGTCCTTCGCCTTCCAGTTTATGAGGCCACAATCTAGTGCATTTTTCCAGCTCGCGATTATTTAAGAGAAGCCATTCGGGATGTCCGCCATCAAAAACAGGTAAGGGATCTGGATGGGAAATTAGACTTAATTCGGGAAAATGAGTCAAAAGCCAGTCAATTACCCCTTCATTTTCAAAAGGGTTAAAGGTGCAAGTTGAGTAAACCAGGGTACCTCCTGGTTTGAGCATTGTCACAGCGGCAGAGAGTATTTCTTTCTGGCGTTCAGCACAGAATTCCACCCCGCGCCAGGTCCACTGAGCTCGCAAACTAGGATTTTTGCGGAACATTCCTTCCCCTGAACAAGGAGCATCAACAACAATTTTATCAAAAACCTGAGGTAATTTTTGAGCTAGTTTGGCAGGCAGTTCGTTGCTGATTATACAGTTACCAACTCCCAGTCGTTCTATATTTTCTGCCAGCACTTTTAGTCTGGTTGCAGATGGTTCATTAGACCATAGCAATCCCTGACCGCCTAGGCGGGCAGCTATTTGGGTAGATTTTCCGCCAGGAGCAGCGCATAAATCCAGGATCCATTCACCAGGCCGGGGGTCTAAAGCACTTACAACGGCCATGGCACTTGGCTCCTGCAAATAATACAGGCCTGCCTGGTGATAGGGGTGATTCCCGGCTTTCGCTGACCGGGATATATAATAACCTTCCTTACACCAGGGGACCGGTTCTTCTAAAAAGTGGAGCTTTTGCTTCAAAGTATGTGTTTGGATCTTTAATAGGTTTACCCTTAACCCTTTCCGGGCGGTTGTTGAGTAGGAGTTAAGAAAAGCGGTGAACTCATTGCCAAGCCAGGACTGCATTTTGGTTGTATACTCTTCAGGGAGAGGAGGGAATTGGTTCATTCATGTATCGCTCCTTTTTATCAAACAGGACAATTTAAGGCTAGCTGTCTAATTGCACGCTAAACGGTATTATCTACAGTCTAAATGGTTATATATGTTTACTAACGAATGTACTGACATCTGGACAGGTAAAAAAAACTCTTAGCAAAAAAAATAATGAAAATTCCATATTATCTAGCTATATTGTTGGTAAGAAGAGAGCGAAAGGATGAGGTCTATGAGCCAGTGGTGTAGAATTTGTGAAGAACCTCTAGAACGTCCTAAAGACCGTTCGATTTGTGACCGCTGTGAAAGTCAGGTTGATCGACAAGCCCGAAGTAGCTGGTCGCCATTAACTGCTGAAGTAGTTAGACAGAGACTACGTCAAAAAGGTTATCAAAGAGCTAGTAAAAAGTCAAATTCCAGTTAGAAAAAAAGCCGGAGCCTGGGGCTCCGGCTTAGTTTTTGAGGAGGGACAAGAGGGAGCGGTATAAAATGTAGAGGGTGGCGCCAACTCCTGCCAGGAACAGGAGTAGGGCAACAACTTTGGCCATAAACATCACCACTAACTATTGTTGCCCTAGTAATGACAATATATGCGCCATACAAAAAATAGGTGTCAAATATAAAGTATGTAAAAAAAGTTTTCAAAAAATACAAAATTATCTTGTTGTTCTGCTAATAAAGACATTATAATTAAGTATAGAAAGAGAACGGGGAGGGGAAAAAGTGGTTAAAATTGAAATTAACAGTCGCTGGTGCAAAGGTTGCGGTATTTGTGTAGCTTTTTGCCCACAAAAGGTCCTGGAACTATCTCTTTTGGGAAAGGCAGTGGCTGTAAGTCCTGAAAAATGCATTAACTGTAAAATGTGCAGTGAACATTGCCCTGATTATGCTATTGAAGTGTTCAAGGAGGAATGAGGGGTGAGCGGGAGAAAACTGGTACAAGGCAACGAAGCCTGTGTCTATGGGGCACTGGCTGCGGGAGTTAGATTTTATGCGGGGTACCCGATAACCCCGTCTACCGAGATTGCAGAAATGATGGCAACTGAACTGCCAAAATATCAAGGCACATACATCCAGATGGAAGATGAAATTGCCAGTATGGGGGCGGTATTAGGTGCGAGTATGGCTGGAGTAAAAGCCATGACTGCGACCAGCGGCCCAGGCTTTTCCTTGATGCAAGAAAATATTGGCTATGGTTATATGGCAGAAGTCCCTTGTCTAATAGTAAACGTGCAGCGCATGGGGCCAAGTACAGGCGTCCCGACGGCCCCTGGTCAGGCTGATGTACAACAGGCACGCTGGGGCACTCATGGAGATCATCCAGCCCTTGTACTTACCCCCTGGAGTGTAGAAGAATGTTATACCCTGACTAAAAAGGCGGTAGAGCTCAGCGAACTACTATCTATGCCAGTTATCTTACTTATGGATGAAGTTATTGGACATATGCGGGAAAGCATAAATATAGCCGAAGAATTAAATTTCGCTCAAAAGGCAGAGCGAGCACTTCCTGCTCTTTCACCTCAAGAATATCAGCCCTATCGGGCCGATGAAAAAGGGCGAATTCAGCTGGCACCTTTTGGGCATGGGTATCGTTATCACATAACGGGTTTAGTCCATGATGTTAAAGGTTTTCCTACGAATAACCCCAAACTTATTGAGGAACAGCTCGTAAGAATTCAGCGGAAGGTTGAACTAAACCGACAGGAAATTGAGCTTTATGAAACCTATTATGCTGATGATGCAGATTATCTACTGGTTAGCTATGGTTGTTCTGCCAGATCCGCGTTTGCTACAATGCGCAAGCTAAGAGCTAATGGTTTAAAAGTAGGACTTGTGCGTTTGATTACCCTCTGGCCATTACCGGATAATTCGCTTAGGAACATTGTCAAGAATAAAAAAAGAGTTTTTGTTGTCGAGATGAACCAGGGCCAGATTACCAGGGAAATAGGAAGAGTTGTTGCCGGCCTTTGTAAGGTACAGGGCATTCACCGGATTGATGGGGAGCTGATCACACCTAATGAAATTTTGGAAAAGGTGGTGGGATCTTTATGTTAACTGAACTGAAGCCATTTTTGCGGCTGGATCGTTTACCCCATATCTGGTGCCCTGGGTGTGGCAATGGCTTGGTCATGGCAGGCATTATCAGGGCCATTAAAAGGGCTGGCTTGAATCAGGATGAGGTAGTGATTGTTTCCGGCATTGGCTGTTCTGCTCGAGCCAGCGGTTACCTTGACTTTAATACTGTTCATACTACCCATGGCCGGGCCTTAACCTTTGCCACCGGTATTAAACTGGCCAAGCCCCATTTATCAGTCTTTGTTTTAATGGGAGATGGTGATGCATTAGCAATTGGCGGCAATCATTTTATCCATGCCGCCCGACGCAATTTGGATTTGAATGTCATAATATTTAATAACCAGATCTACGGAATGACCGGTGGGCAGGCAAGCCCTATGACACCAGCTACAAGCAAAGCAACCACTGCACCTTATGGACAACTTGAGCAGCCTTTTGACACGGTTGAACTGGCTAAAGGAGCTGGTGCTACCTTTGTCGCGCGTTCAACAGCATATCATACTCAGTTAACCGCAAAGTTTATTGCCGAGGGAATAAAACACAAAGGATTTGCGGTTACAGAAGTGATTACTCAGTGTCCTGTTGCCTTTGGCAAAAGAAATGGAATGGGCAACCCGGCGGATATGCTGAAATGGCAAAAAGAAAGAGCATTGAATATTGATGTAGCCAAAAACCTGGGGGTAAAACCGGAAGGAAAGTTCCTAATCGGTATTTTACATCAGGAGGAGCGGCCTGAACTTGGTGAGCTTATTGCTTCACAAAAGGCCAGATGGCAAAAGGGGGACAACTAGTATGTTAAAAGAATTTCGTTTATCAGGTACTGGTGGACAGGGGATAATTCTGGCAGCTATCTTGCTGGCTGAAGGCGCAACCCGGCAGGGACTAAACGTAGTTCAGACCCAGTCCTATGGACCGGAAGCACGGGGTGGAGCGTCCAAGGCAGAAGTTAAAATAAGTGATGAGCCCATTGATTATCCCAAAGTTGAAATGCCGGAATTATTATTGGCTTTGTCTCAGGAGGCCTATGATAAATATCATAATTCCGTCCAAGAGCGAGGAATCATAATAGTCGATGAGGACCTGGTCCCCCATACAGTTAATACTAATTGCCAGCTGTTCAAGATTCCATTTACCCGTTTGGCTAAAGAAAATATCGGTAAAGAAATTGTAACTAACATTGTAGCCCTAGGCGCGATTGCCGCCTTAACAAAAGAGCTTGATTCCACGTCGATTTTAGAGGCTTTACAGCAAAGAATTCCCAGCCACTTGCTTGATATAAATCTTAATGCCTATAACTTAGGTTATAAACAGGGAGTGCAAGCATATGCGCAATCCCAGACCTTCACCAGACTGGAACAGAATAGCCAATAGTGTACGGGATGTCTGCTTCCATCGCTGGGGGGGACCAAGAAGCCCGTTAGCTGTTGGCTATTTGGAGCAAACCATGCTACCAGATATCCTCTGGTTTTTGCATCGGCTTGAGCCCTGGTGGCATACAGTATTAGCCCAGGAGCTACTAAAGGATAAGTTTGTGATCCAGCATGGTTTCCCCAATGTTCTAGGCCAGGGGATGGCTGAGGAAATATTGGTTGAAATATCACCCTGGCAGACAGAACAGGGCGAAGAAAAGGACCTCTTGTTTCTTTTGTTATCTCCTATTGCGCTTGATCAGCCGATGCATTATTTGACAGAAACTTTTCCTTTGCCAGAGGAAATCTGGGCAAAATTTAAAATGGCCTGGCGGCAACAGTACAATTTCCTCACCAGGTGGCAACCACAAATCCTCGATTTTATTAGATTATGGCAGGACAATAAAGACTTTCAGCTAACCTGGCAATTTAGAACAGAGTTGTGGTTAGTTGGCATCAATTCTGATTGGGACTTTTATCTTAGCCAGCTTATACAACTGGAAAAATGCCGTATAGGTTTGCTAAACAGTCTAGAAGATTCATATGATCTTGACTTGATTCCATCTAATTGGTTAAACCTAAAAGCAGATGGCCAAGTAGAACTGAACAAAACCGGGAGTAAAATAATAACCCCCTGGATTGTAGAAGATATAATAAATACAGTCGAAGACCGTATGTTATTAGGTGGACCAACTCATGGCATCAACTCAGCTATGGGGGTTCTAGCCAGATTATATCCTGAACAAATAAAGTATTTACTAGATTTAATTGTAGATCGTAATCGGCAAGGATGGTTACCTTTGCTGGAAAGCTGGTATGCGAGGGCAGACAAAGAGATAAAAATTTATCTAATTGATGCAATTGGACATTTAGGCAAACAAAAGGCATTACCATTTTTAATCACTGCACTGCAAGCTGATGATGCTTCCATCATTCTGGCAATTTGTGAAACCCTGGCTATGATAGGTGATCGAAGTTGCGGCTTTGCCCTTAGCGCTCTGTTAAAGAACGGCAGTTATATTGTGCAGGAGAAAGTAGTATATACTCTGGCTGAATTGAAATTCACCCCGGCCCTTAAAAGCTTCCAGAAGATGCTTGACGATCCTAACGTTTCTCCAGAGTTAAAAAGAACAATCAAACGTGCAATTCATATTATTAATACACCCTCTTCCAGTTAAAAACTGGAGAGGGTGTTTTTGAATTCATCATAGATGTCCTTGAGATTTTCTGATTTTTGAAGTCTAGTGATCAAGAAACTAAGAAATTCAGATATAGCTTGATGGGGAGGTAAAGGTATTTCTTGCAAAAATGACTTTAGCCAAATGTACTGATTTTCATATAATTTTATGTTTAAATTAATTTCTTTTGGCATAATATTGCCGTTTGCTTGTTGTTGGGCCGAGTTCTTGTTATCTTTTTCCTGTTTTTGTTCTTTAGTAATATACCATTGCTCTCGCGCAAGTCGTTCTACCTCAGGTTCGTTTTTAATTTGGGGATGGGAAACAACTTTACTAAACCAGAAAATGGCTTCATCAAATTTACCCAGTCTGCGTTTTAACTCACCGATTAAATAGAGCTGTCTTACTTCCGACATTTCATTCTGAGTATAACTATTTAAATAGTTTTCTTCATAATGCTTACAGGCTAGTTCCAGAAAAAATATTTCTTTCTCTTGATTTCCCAAAAAACGATAACACCAGGCTGTTCTTAGAAATAGCGGAGCCAATTTATGGGGCGGTTTTTTGCATATTTGCATAGTGCGAATTAATAACTCAAAAGCCATAGCAGCATATGTCCAGTTCGGCTCAAACTTAAATTCAGGGTCCTTAGCTTTTAATATAGGCAGTAAAGTTTTTAGTCTTTCCTTTTCCTCGGAAGGGTGATCGGTTCCAAAAGTTTTGCTGGGAGCAGCATAATGGCATTGGGGACAAACAGCTACTTGATAAAGAAGGGGATTAATACCACTATACTGGGGACAAAAGTCAGAGTCTCTTCCAATAAGGCTATAACTGCTGCTTTTTACCCGATAAACTTCAACTACTGTATGACATATCGGGCAAGTTTTTTTTACGCTGAATATTTGGTTACTCATAGTAAGCCTCCTTTACAAAGAAAAAATTCTACATTAAACGATATTTTCCTCCAAAGTTTTATTTTTTACTTGCAAAAGGAGGGGTAAATGTAGTTATACTATATAGGGGTGGTAAAGTTGGCGCTCAGGACAAGGAGGAAAAAAAGTGTTTGAAGTAGCAATTAAGGAAAGTTTTGCAGCGGCCCATCTCATTAGAAATTATCCCGGGGATTGCGCAAGATTACATGGTCATACCTGGTTTGTAGAAGTAGGTATTTATGGCGAAGAACTGGATGACCTGGGGATGCTAATAGATTTCAGCAAACTGAAACAGATTGTTCGCAGTTATTTGAAAAAACTTGATCATCAATTAATAAATGATTTACCAGAGTTTCGGGAAGGAGAGCTTAATCCTACCGCAGAGAACCTAGCTTTCTATTTGTATCATCAAATAAATCAGGTTATAAAAAAGGAATGGCCCGATAAAAAAATTGCATTAGGATGGGTTAAAGTTTGGGAATCCCCTACAGCATGGGCTATTTATCGGAGGGGTAAAAATGAAAACATATCTGGTTAAACATGAGCTTACATATAATGGAGAACAGCTCTCATCGCTGTTTGCATATCGCAATTTTAGAGTTCAAGGCGATAGTATCGTAGCTTTTATCGGTCCCTGTCGTGTTGAATTATCTGAAATGGTGGATTTAGAAGACGTTTTGGCTCAGGACTGGATATATAGCCCCAGGATGTTACATTTTATTATTGAAATTTTTCATCTAGATCTGGAGAAAATGGTAATTATTCAACGCTTATTCATTGCTATTATTAAAGAACAACTGGAGTATTACGGCGTGAAAGGAATAAAACGTAAAGGAGATGACTTGTATTTAGAAAATAAGAAACTTTCGGTGTCAATAGCTACTCTAAGTCCGGTATCATGCCTGATTCATACTGGATTGAATCTAGAAACAGAAGGAACTCCAGTCGCTACTGTCGGCCTGAGAGAATTAGGGATTGAAAATACTGAAGAATTTGCAGAGCAGGTAATGATCGCTCTGGCAAATGAAGTTGAATCGATTAAGCTGGCCCGCTGTAAAGTAAGGGGAGTTAATTAATGCAAGCAGCTTTTCTGATCGAAATGATGTCATCCTTTCAAGGGGAGGGTACTGTCGTAGGCTTACGCCAGTTATTTCTTCGTTTTGCCGGTTGTAACCTTGCTTGTGCATATTGTGATACCCGTTATTCCTTGCATGCGCAAGAAACCTGGAAAGTTGAATTCCCTCCAGGTACGGGTTGTTGGAACATATTAACAAATCCAGTTACTGTAGAACAGTTACTAGAACAAATAAAAAAATTTAATCCGGATAAACATCATTCTTTGAGTTTGACGGGTGGTGAACCCCTATTACACTCGGATTTTCTGCAAGAATTTTTACCTAAAATAAAACAAATGGGGTGGAAAATCTATTTAGAAACTAATGGTACACTGGTACATAACCTTAAACAAGTTCTAGATTACATTGACATTATTGCTATGGATATTAAACTGGAATCAGCTACTGGAGCTCCGACCCCCTGGGAAGAGCACCAAAAATTTTTAGAATTAGCGATGAATAAATCCTGTTTTATTAAAGTAGTAGTTAATAGCAGGACGGACAGGCGAGAAATCGGTCAAGTTGCCCAGCTAGGGCCTGAACGTACCATAGCAATTGATATAGTATTACAACCCCAAACTGGTTCAGAATTACCGCCGGCCAATCGATGGATAGAATGGCAAGAAATTTTAAAGCCATTTTATCGGGAGGTAAGAATAATTCCTCAGACTCACAAGATTCTGGGGGTATTATAGAAAGGGTGGAAGTATGGATATCAGAAAAATTGAAACAGCTATGCGAATGATCTTGGAGGCAATAGGGGAGGATCCAGAAAGAGAAGGATTAAGGGATACCCCCAAGAGAGTAGCTCGCATGTACGAAGAGATTTTTCATGGACTGGAAAATGACCCCAGGGAACATTTGCAGGTTTTATTTACTGAAGACCATGATGAAATGGTTTTAGTCAAGGATATACCATTTTATTCCATGTGCGAACATCATTTTTTGCCTTTCTTTGGCAAAGCTCATGTAGCCTATATACCAGCTAAAGGGAAAATAACTGGACTGTCGAAATTAGCCAGGGTTGTCGAAGGGTATGCTAAACGTCCTCAGCTTCAGGAACGTTTGACCAGTCAAATCGCAGATGCTATTATGGAATGCCTTCAGCCCCGGGGCGTCCTGGTAGTTGTGGAAGCAGAGCATATGTGCATGACCATGCGGGGAGTTAAAAAACCTGGCTCATATACAACCACTTCAGCTGTAAGAGGAATTTTTAAAACTAATAATGCTACCCGTGCGGAAGCATTTAGTCTGATTAACAGCAATTAACAAAAGTAAGGAGAAGAGAAAATGAGTGAAATGGAAAAGGATAAACTCATTTTACTGGCAACTAAGACAGTACCTGCTAATCCTGAAATGATCTATATAGTTGATTTTCTTAATAAAAACCTTAAACACAAAAAGGTGATGTTTGGTCTAACATTAAATAAAGAAGAAAAAACTATGACCTTGTCTATCTATGAGGTATAAAGGAGAGAATGGGTATGAATCAGGTTTGGGTAGCCGGGATTGTTTTTCTGTTAACCTATGCTGTGATTATCTCGGAAAAGTTACATAGGACGGTTGTGGCCCTCCTGGGTGCGGCAGTTTTACTTATCATGGGCACACTCTCTCAAGAAACAGCTTTGCATCATATTGATTTCAACACCTTAGGACTGTTGACTGGGATGATGATCATTGTCGGTATAACCCGTCACTCCGGGGTTTTTCAATATTTGGCAATTGTGGCAGCGCGTTGGGCAAAAGGAGAACCTATGGCTATCATGGTGGCATTAGCGACGATCACTGCTGTACTGTCTGCTTTTCTGGATAATGTAACTACGGTATTATTAATCGTGCCAGTCACCTTTTCTATAACTCGAGAACTGAAAATTAATCCAATTCCTTTTTTAATATCCCAGGTGTTGGCGTCTAATATCGGTGGTACAGCTACTTTAATTGGTGACCCTCCTAATATTATGATTGGCAGCCAGGTTAAAGAGCTAACTTTCAATGCCTTTATCTGGAATTTAGCACCAGTAATAATTATTATTTTTATTGTAACAATTTACTTATTAAAATGGATTTACCGTAAAGACTTAAATGTTGCTCCTGAGCTAAAGTCCCGTTTAATGGCTTTTGATCCCTATAAAGAGATTAAAGACCCTTTACTTCTGAAAAAATCCCTGCTGGTTTTGGCTTTAACCATTGCTGGATTTGCTACCCATCAAATCTTCCACCTGGAATCTGCAACAATTGCCATGGCTGGTGCAACCCTCTTGATGTTAATTAGCAAAGTTGATATGGAAAAAATCTTCCATGAGGTAGAATGGCCAACCCTCTTCTTCTTTATTGGACTATTTATCCTGGTAGGGGGGTTGGTAGAAGTAGGAATAATCAAAGCCATGGCTGAAAAATCTCTGGAAATAACTGAAGGTAATCTCACCTTTGCTGCAATGTTAATTTTATGGGTTTCTGCCATTGCTTCCGCCTTTGTAGATAATATTCCCTTTGTTGCTACCATGATTCCGCTCATCAAAACCATGGGCCAGCTGGGGAACATGGGCAATATTGAACCTTTATGGTGGGCTTTGTCTTTAGGAGCATGTCTGGGGGGAAATGGTACCATTATCGGTGCATCAGCCAATGTTATTGTGGCAGGGATGGCTGAACGTCAGGGCTATCCTATGACATTTGTTGGCTTTATGCGAATTGCTTTTCCCCTGATGATAGTCTCGATAATTATCAGCTCAGCATATATTTATCTCAGATATTTGTTATAGGGGGAAAATAAATGCGTATCCTGATCAGCAACGATGATGGGATCTGGGCCCCTGGTCTCAGGGCCCTGGTAGAAGCACTAAAGCCCCTTGGTGAAATTTTTGTTGTCGCCCCTGATCGGGAAAGAAGTGCAACAGGACATGGTATCACTGTTCACTGGCCCCTGAAAGTAGAACAGGTTGATTTTGGCATTACCGGGGTGCAAGCCTGGTCAGTTGAAGGTACACCCGCCGATTGTGTAAAGCTAGGAATTGAGGTTTTGACTGCGGGTAGTCGTCCTGATGTAGTTGTATCCGGGATCAACAAGGGCCCTAATCTGGGCACGGATGTTCTGTATTCTGGCACAGTTTCTGCAGCCATTGAGGCTATTATAAACGAAGTCCCGGGAATTGCTGTCTCATTGGCCAGCTATCAAGACTTCAACTTTGCAGCTACTGGAAAAGTCGCTGCCTACATGGTTGAAAAATTATTGGAACATGGGATTTCAGAAGATACTATTCTCAATGTAAATGTACCGCCACTGCCGCTGGATAAACTGAAAGGAATAAAAGTAACCAGACTGGGTCAAAGAAGATATCAAAATGCTTTTCACGAGCGAAGAGATCCGCGCGGCAGGGTTTATTACTGGATTGGCGGGGAACCGATAGATCTAGATGCCAGTCAAGACACAGATATCTGGGCGATTGAAGCAGGATATGTTGCTGTTACACCAATACACTTTGATTTAACCAATTATAAAATCATCCAGGAAGTAGATGGCTGGGATTTATCGCTGAAATAAATTGGCATTAACCCCTGAAAAAAACAGGGGTTATTTTTTTTACCTTTATTACCTCTAAAATCATAAAGAAAATAAATAAATCTTTCTTTATAATAATTTTGAGGTGATATTATGAAAAAGGTTATCCTGGTGAATTTGCTCACGGGAGTAATGATTTTTGGACTCTTGTTTTTATATAACCAAAATAATATTGAAAAGCTTTTTAAGGACAATCCTTCTGTAATGCAAGTAAAAGTAAATGACCAGCAAATTAACATTAAGCTTAACTTCTCTTCAACCCTTTCTGAAAACCTGATTAATATTTTAGAAAATACACCGCCTGATTATAAAATTTATTTTATTTCCGAAAGCAATAAGCAAATTGATACTTTTTGGCAAAAACACAAGAATAAAATATTGGAATTATTAATAAACAGGAAATTAACTGCTGCTGAAGAGCTGGTTCAGCATTTATCACAACAGCGCATACAGGGGCAAATTGTTGTTACCGATAAGGGAACCCTGCTAATTTTGAAACAAAATAAAAATTTCCTGGTGGAATTGATACCGGTAAATTTACTATCAAGCAGCTAATTTCTATGGTGAAGGGGGATATCATGAACAGATTGATTCTATATATAAACGGACCAATACTGGCAATAGGACTTTACACCTGGTTATATGACCGGGAATATTTTGGTTTGATTTTACTGTTAGCTATATTTGCGCTGGGTTATCAGTACTTGTTAATGAAGAATTTGATACCCGGGTTACCTTTCAGTAACCAAAAAAAGTATGAGCTGGTACAATTCAGCGATATTGGCGGTCAGGAACGCGCTATTAAAGAACTACAAGAAGCCCTGGATTTTCTTAACCTTTCTCAAGAAGTACAAAGACTGGGTATCCGACCAATCAAAGGTATTTTGTTAACTGGTCCTCCAGGTACCGGAAAAACATTGTTAGCCAAGGCGGCAGCAACTTATACTGATTCGGTTTTTCTTTCTGTTGCAGGATCTGAGTTCGTTGAAATTTTCGCCGGTAATGGTGCCAAAAAGGTACGTCGCCTATTTAATGATGCCCGTAAACTAGCGAGGAAAGAAAAGAAAAAACATGCGGTTATTTTTATTGATGAAATGGAAGTTGTGGGGGGCAAACGAGGCAGAGTTGCCAATCAGGTTGAGTATGACCAAACATTGAATCAGTTATTAGTAGAAATGGATGGCTGCCAACCGGAGGATAGTGTTCACATTCTGGTTATTGGTGCAACCAACCGCCCTGACCTTTTAGACGATGCTCTATTAAGGCCTGGCCGTTTTGATCGCCATGTGGAAGTAAGCTTACCTGACATTAAAGGGCGGGAAGCAATTTTAAAAATACATTTACGCAACAAGCCTGTCAGCCCTGACCTGGATCTATATGCAATTGCTAAACAAACTTATGGTTTTTCTGGAGCGCAATTGGCCAGTGTAGCTAATGAAGCGGCTATCTATGCTTTGCGTTCCGGAAAAGAACATATTGGGCAGGAGGAGTTCTTAAAAGCGATTGACAAAATTCTTTTAGGTGAACACAGAGACACACTATTAAGTGATGCTGAAAAATTCAGAATCGCAGTCCATGAGATAGGTCATGCTTTTATTTCTGAATTTTATTTCCCCAAAAGCATAGCTCAGATTACGATTGTCCCCAGAGGCAAAGCATTAGGCTTTATCAGACAAATACCAGAAAAGGATGAGCCAATCAAAACTGAAAGTGAAATTAGAAAGAAAATCAGGGTGTTATTAGCCGGGGGGTTGGCGGAAGAAACTATTCTCGGTGAAAAGAGTACGGGCAGCAAAGGGGACTATCAACAGGCTCTATTGTACATCAAGGAACTCATTTACTGTGGAATGAGTGGCTTAAAGCTGGTCGATCCTGAAAGGATTCCGGAAGAAATTATAACTGAAAAGATTAATGATATTGCGGAAATGGAATCACAAATAGTTTTGGAGATTTTTAGTAATTATCAAAATGATTTAGTTCAATTAAGCAATATTCTTTTAGAAAAAGAAACTCTAACGGGCGATGAATTTTACAACCTGCTGCCTTCTTTCGGCAAGTAACGCTGAAAGAAGGCTTTTCCATATCTGCGGATTATGATAAAATTATTACATATCAGGCTGGAGGGTAAAAGATGTCGCGTTCTGTAGAGGTTATCAATAAAAAAGTTGCACAAATTTTAAATCAATATAGCATGAGATTAGCGGTTGCTGAATCCTGTACAGGTGGATTATTAGCTGCCAAGATTACCGATCTTCCCGGCAGTTCTGAATATTTCTCGGGCGGTATAGTGGCTTATGCCAATGATGTTAAAGTAAATTTATTAGGCGTTAAAACAGAAACTATCGAAAAGTATGGTGCTGTCAGTTCCCCTTGTGCCCGGGAAATGGCAAAGGGAGTAAAGGAACGACTTGGAGCTGATTGCGGAATTGCTATAACAGGCATAGCAGGACCGGGTGGAGCTACCCCTGATAAACCAGTGGGACTAGTTTATTTTGGTATTGCAATTGCAGAGTTCACCTATGTGGAAAAGCAGTTCTTTAAAGGCGACCGGGCAGAAATACGTAAAAAAGCAGCTGCTCACGGTTTGAAATTGCTTTACCAGATCATAACAAATAGATACCTTAATGAAAGGAGTTAGTAAATGTCACAGGAAAAATACTTTTTTGGAAATTTACAATTAAGCAAAAACGTATATCGCGCTATCAAAGAAATGGGGTTCGAAGAGCCTTCGCCAATTCAGGCCCAGGCAATTCCCCCCTTATTAGCCAATAAAGATGTTATTGGTCAAGCTCAGACTGGAACAGGGAAAACTGCTGCCTTCGGTATTCCGATTGTGGAGAAAATCAATCCTCGCTATAAAGGAGTACAGGCATTGGTTTTAACTCCTACCCGGGAATTGGCCATCCAGGTTGCTGAAGAAATTAGTAAGATTGGCAAGTTTAAAGAAGTAAAAACTTTGCCGATTTATGGTGGACAACCTATTGAGAGACAAATTCATGCCTAGAAAAAAGGGGTACAGATTGTCATTGGAACTCCTGGCAGGATATTAGACCATTTAAATCGTAAGACTCTAATTCTTAACAATGTCAAGATGGTGGTTCTGGATGAAGCTGATGAAATGCTGGATATGGGTTTTATTGATGATATCCAGACCATTTTTGAATTTTTGCCCGAAACAAGACAAACATTATTGTTTTCAGCAACTATGCCCGTACCGATATTGAGTTTGGCTAAAAAATACCTTAATGAACCAGAATGGATTACTGTTAGCAAAGATGAACTCACAGTACCATTAATTGAACAAATCTACTATGAGGTAAGAGAAAACGAACGCCTTGCAGCTTTATGCCGGATCTTAGATGCCTCTCAAATTACACAGGCTATTATTTTTTGTCGGACTAAAAAAGGAGTAGATGAATTAGTAGGTAGTTTACAAGCCCGAGGCTATGCGGTAGACGGATTGCATGGTGATTTAACTCAGAGCCAAAGGGATAAGGTTATGAACTCTTTTCGTCTAGGAAAACTGGAGTTTTTGGTAGCTACTGATGTGGCTGCCCGCGGGATCGATGTGGACAATGTCAGTCATGTTATCAATTATGAAGTACCACAAGATCCTGAATCCTATGTGCATAGAATTGGTCGTACCGGTCGGGCTGGCAGGCAAGGCACTGCTATAACCCTGGTAGTTCCCCGCGAATATAAACAGCTAAGACTGATTGAAAAACTTGCCAATACTTCGATTCGCAAGGAAAAGCTGCCTACTCTGGCTGACATAGCTGAAAGAAGAAAAGAAAATGTAATTGCTCGAATTGAACAAATTGTGTCCAATTTGAAACTCGAAGATTACTATCCGATCATTGAAGAGCTAACAACCAGATATGAGCTAAGGGATATTGCGGCTGCTCTATTATTTGGGTGGATTGAGCCTGCAGAAACTGTAATCAATGAAATCGAGGACAATGATGACGATTCCTTGTTCCAGAACACCGGAGCGGGTCCAGGCATGGTTCGATTCTTTATCAATGTTGGTAAAGAAGATGAAATTACTGTTAAGGATTTAATTTCTTTTATTGTTGAAGAAGCTGGCATTGAAGAAAAACAAATTGGTAACATTCGTTTGCTGGGCCGCTTTAGTTTTGTCGAAATACAGCAGGATATTGCTGAAAAAGTCTATTACTGTTTGCAAAAAACTTATTTAAGAGGACGCCGAATCAATGTCGAACCTGCTCGGAATCGCCAGAAATAAAAAGCTTGACCAGGGAAATGGGAACTGATAAAATAAAAACAAACATCCGTTCAGGGGATGGGAGGAAAAAATAAATGGATAAACAAAAAGCACTGGAAATTGCACTGAGTCAAATTGAGAAGCAATTTGGCAAGGGAGCGGTTATGCGGTTGGGTGAAGCCAGTAATAAAATGAATATTGAAGTAATACCTACTGGTGCCCTCTCCCTTGATATTGCATTAGGGGTAGGCGGAGTTCCCCGCGGTCGGGTGGTAGAAATCTATGGCCCGGAATCATCCGGCAAAACCACTGTTGCTCTGCATATAATTGCAGAAGCACAAAAGAACGGCGGTATTGCAGCTTTTATCGATGCTGAACATGCTTTAGATCCGGTTTATGCGAGAAAGCTAGGGGTTGATGTAGATAACCTGTTAGTATCACAGCCTGATACTGGGGAACAGGCCCTGGAAATCGCTGAATCATTAGTAAGAAGCGGTGCTATTGATGTGCTGGTAGTTGACTCAGTTGCAGCTTTAGTCCCCCGCGCTGAGATTGAAGGGGAAATGGGAGACTCCCATGTAGGTTTACAGGCCCGACTAATGAGTCAGGCTTTAAGGAAATTAACTGGAGCCATCAGTAAATCCAGATGCACTGCTATCTTTATCAACCAAATCCGTGAAAAGGTTGGGGTCATGTTTGGGAACCCGGAAACCACCCCCGGTGGTCGGGCTTTAAAGTTTTATGCTTCCGTCCGCCTGGAAGTTAGAAAAGTTGAGGCCATTAAACAGGGTAATGATGTTGTAGGTAGCAGAACAAGGGTAAAAGTAGTAAAGAACAAAGTTGCTCCTCCCTTTAAACAAGCGGATTTTGATATTATGTATGGTGAAGGTATTAGCAGAGAAGGGAACGTAATTGACCTTGCAACGGAAATAGATATTATCAAAAAGTCCGGGGCCTGGTATTCCTACGAAGGAGAGCGTTTAGGCCAGGGCCGGGAAAATGTTAAAGAATATTTAAAGGAGCATCCCGAGCTGTTACAGGAAATCGAAGAGAAAATTAAACAAAAACTTCTGGCAGGGGCTGATATAACAAGCCCAGCGGAGGTTATCCTAAATGAATAACATAGAAAATAAAAGTTTCAGGGCTGCTTACCAGGCGGCCCTGAAATTATTAGCCTTAAAAGATCGTACGCGCAAGGAAATAACCGAAAAATTAAAAAGAAAGGGTTTTTCTTCCGATTTAGCAAATCAGGTTGTTAGCCAGCTGGAGGAAGAAGGCCTGGTAAATGATTGTAAAGTGAGCCAAACCTATTTCAACGAGCTGTGGAATTATAGTAATGCTGGTCCAACAAAAATATTAAACAAAAGCAAAGAGAAAGGATTGGATCAAGAATTTATTAAAGCAATGATAAATAATCTAACTGAAGAAGAGCTAAAAACAAAAGTTAAAAATATTATAAAAAAACGCATGAAACAAGGAGATAATAAAGCAAAGCTAAGAATATATCGTTATTTATTAAATCAGGGTTTTTCTTACTCACTAATCAACAGAGCCTTTGCTGAGTTAGGGTATAACTTGACAAATCAGCAGGAATAATTTACAATCTTTTAAGAGTGGCATACTCTATCCACAGGAAAAGGCATAACATTGACCGAGAAATGCTCGGTGTTTATTTTTTTATCCATTGGAGGTGACGAAGTGATAGAACTATGGATTGGACTAGCCATTATCAGCGCTATTCTGGCTTTTTGGGGAGGTTATAAATACCGACAGAATGTCGTTGAGAAAAAAATAGGGGAAGCTGAATCGGAAGCCAAACAAATCCTCGAAGAGGCTGAAAAGGCCGCCGAAGCTAAAAAGAGAGAGGCTCTTGTTGAAGCCAAAGAAGAAATCCTGAAAATGAAACAGGAAGTCGAGAGAGAAAACAAGGAACGCCGGGCAGAAATCCAACGGATGGAACGGCGTTTAACCCAAAAAGAAGAAACCCTTGATCGAAAACTGGAGAACATAGAAAAAAAAGAAGAACTACTGAGCAAAAAAGAGGAAGAAATAAACAATTTAAGAAGCGAACTGGAAAATATTCTGTTAACCCAAAAGCAAGAACTGGAAAGAATCTCGGGTTTAACTTCGGAAGAAGCCAAAAACCTGCTTCTCAGCCAAATTGAGGAGGAAGTAAAACATGATGCAGCAGTCTTGATAAAAGAAATTGAAACCAATGCCAAAGAAGAGGCTGAGAAAAGGGCCAGAAACATTATTGCTCAGGCAATTCAACGTTGTGCTGCTGATCATGTAGCAGAAATTACTGTTTCAGTAGTATCTTTGCCTAATGATGAAATGAAAGGGAGAATCATTGGTCGGGAGGGTAGGAATATCCGGACCCTGGAGACCCTTACCGGAATAGATCTTATTATTGATGATACACCAGAAGCAGTAATTCTGTCAGGGTTTGACCCTATCCGCCGTGAAATTGCCAGAATCGCTTTAGAGAAACTAATTTTGGATGGTAGAATACATCCTGCCCGTATAGAAGAAATGGTAGAAAAAGCCAAGAAAGAAGTTGAGGGGCAGATCAGAGAAGCTGGCGAACAGGCGGCGTTTGAAGTCGGAGTTCATAATTTGCACCCAGAATTGATCAAACTGCTTGGTCGCTTGAAATATCGTACAAGTTATGGCCAGAATGTACTAAAGCATTCTATTGAAGTGGCACACCTGGCCGGAATGATGGCCAGTGAGCTAGGTGTGGATGTTACATTAGCGAAACGCTGCGGTTTGCTACATGACATTGGTAAAGCTGTTGACCATGAAACAGAAGGCTCCCATACAGAAATTGGTGCTGATCTCGCCAAAAAATATAAAGAATCCAAAGAAGTTATTAATGCGATTGCATCACATCACGGGGATATTGAGGCAACTACTATCGAATCAGTTCTTGTTGCTGCAGCTGATGCCATTTCAGCTGCTCGTCCTGGCGCCCGCCGCGAGACACTGGAAGCATATATTAAACGTTTGGAAAAATTAGAACAGATAGCCAATGAATTCGATGGAGTAGAAAAATCCTTTGCTATTCAAGCGGGCCGCGAAATAAGAATAATGGTCAAACCAGAAAAAATCGATGATTTAACAGCTGTTCGATTGGCACGTGATATTGTCAAGAAGATCGAATCGGAGCTTGAATATCCGGGTCAAATTAAGGTTGTTGTTATTCGAGAAACGCGAGCAATCGATTATGCCAAGTAACTTTAAAGGAGAAGGTTGTTCCTTCTCCTTTTTGCTTGTGTTGTTCTCCTTGGTTATATATGATAATATGATTTTAGGGTTATTTATTGGGAAGGGTGACACAGTTGAAACAAAATCTAACAATGGAAAACGACAATGCTGGTTTACTGATTTCTTTCTTGATCCGCTATCCCGAGATACTGAAGATTATATATGAGCCAAAACAAATGGTCATAACCTTTGCCTTTGGCATCCGAACACCCTTAGAGGATAAGCAATTTAATAAATTTAAAAATAAAGTATCGGATTATATTAATACCGTACTGTATCTAAATAATCAGACTGCTAAAATCCAGGATCTCTCTATAACGTCTATGCATGGAATCAGCTTGGTGGAATTTAAAAGGGACTTAACTACTTTTGAAAAAAATGAACTCAATGTGTTGATTGAACTTCTAAAAAGAGAGTATGAGGAAAAGTTACTGGTAGAGGATATGGGAAGTGTTGAAGAAGATGTACTCTGGCTACATGAAGAGATTATTAATAATTTTTTACTGAATCTGGGTGGAGCTGCTAGCAATGATGTCCCTTTAGTAGCTTTCCGTGAAAATGGGAGAGTATTTGTTTTTAATAAAAATTAGTTGAGGTGAATGGAATGCGCATCTTAATGCTGGGGGATATTACCTCCAGGCCTGGAAGAAGAGCGATCAGTGAAAGGTTACAGGATATAATAAAAACTAACGAGATAGATTTCGTTATTGCCAATGGAGAAAATGCAGCTGGTGGTAATGGTATAACCAGGGAAATAGCTGATGAACTATTCCTCGCTGGTATTGATGTATTAACAATGGGTAATCATGTCTGGGATAAAAAAGAAATTTATAATTTTATTGATAAAGAGGCCAGAATATTAAGACCTGCTAATTATCCCCCTGGTACTCCAGGTACAGGCTGGGGCATCTTTCGTTTAAAAAATAATCTCAAAATAGGGGTAGTTTCACTAGCAGGAAGAGTTTTCATGGGGGAGCAACTTGACTGTCCCTTCCGAACCCTTGAGAATGTTATATCAAGTTTAACAAAAGAGACCAAAATAATCATCATAGACTTTCATGCTGAAGCAACTTCGGAAAAACAGGCCCTGGCCTGGTATTTTG
The DNA here is from genome assembly GCF_002049395.1 of Carboxydocella sp. JDF658. NCBI lineage: Bacteria > Bacillati > Bacillota > Clostridia > Eubacteriales > Clostridiales Family XVI. Incertae Sedis > Carboxydocella > Carboxydocella sp. JDF658. Next base: position 58,006 of record NZ_BDLR01000032.1, read on the forward strand.
ATGGGCGGGTCTCGGCAATATGCGGTACGCACACCCATGTACTTACCTGTGACGCCAGAATTTTCCCCAGAGGAACAGCCTACATTACTGATTTGGGAATGACCGGACCATACTATTCTGTCCTCGGAGTAAAACCCGAAATTGTTATCCGCAAATTTATTACCCAGCTGCCACAAAAATTTGAGGTCGCCAGTGGTCCCTGGCAAATTAATGGTGCAATCTTGGAGATAGATGAGGGGACTGGTAATGCTCTTGCAATAACTACTTTAAATGAAATAGAAAAAATGTTGTAAAAAATTTCTGAAATCTTCGAGCTACAAAAAGGAATTTTTTCATTGTTGGCGAATATTTATAATTGGGAACAAAAGAAAAAAATTACATCCCTATTTTGTAAGGAGGTTGTGTAAATGGAAGTCCTCAAGGTTTCAGCAAAGTCTAATCCAAATTCTGTAGCAGGTGCATTAGCGGGGGTCTTGCGTGAGAGGGGCGGTGCCGAAATTCAAGCCATAGGAGCTGGAGCGATCAACCAGGCTGTAAAAGCGGTTGCTATTGCCCGGGGTTTTGTTGCTCCAAGCGGTATGGATCTTATTTGCATTCCAGCTTTCACCGATATTATTATCGACGGTGAAGAAAGAACAGCCATAAAGTTAATAGTAGAGCCCAGATAAAATATTTTTTTCAAGATATTTGACCTGTTTGTCTCCACAAACAGGTTTTTCTATTTTATGGGAAGGAGGCGTGATGCGTTGGACTATTCAAAGGTTTTACTGTTTGATGGCCATTGTGATGCCCCCTGGGCCGAATTTCAAGGGCAAAAACCAGCAATAGATTCTAGACCTGTGGAAGGCCGGTATATTCAGGTGTTAAATACTTTTTTCTCAGATTCAATGCTGGTAAAGGAATCAAAATGGTCAACCTTGTTCTCATTGTGGGATATCTCTAGAAGAATTGCCAGGAGGCTAAATCTACCAATTTTAACGGAACGGCCATTTTCTACCCAGTATGGAATAATTCTAGGGATTGAGGGGTTAGATCTGTTTTCCGGAAATTTGGCTGAGTTGGAAGCTCTCTTTGTTTTAGGATATCGGTTAATTGGCTTAACCTGGAACAGATCTAACCTGGTTGCAGATGGGCTTGGTGCTGGCAGTTCAGCAAAGGGACTTACCCAAATAGGCAAACTTGTGGTAAAATGGTGTTTGGATAAAGGGGTTATTTTAGATTTAGCTCATCTTGCCGAAAAAGGTTTTTGGGATGTAATGGCAGTAGCTACAAAACCGATAGTAGTTAGCCACGCTAACTGTTATCAACTTTGCCCACATCAGCGTAATCTTACTGATTGTCAAATCAAGGCCCTCATTGCTAACCAAGGTCTAATTGGCATAACTTTCGTCCCAGAGTTTTTGAGCGGCAAGACACAGGCTACAATGGATGATATTATTCGACATCTCGACCATGTTCTAGCTTTAGGAGGAGAAAACAATGTCGGTTTCGGCAGTGATTTTGCCGGCACTGACAGCCTACCACTTGGAATTACTGGCCCTGAAAGCTGGATGAAAATAATTGAAAGCCTTTATCAAAGATATTCAGACGAATTAGTGCATAAAATCATCGGTCTTAATTGGTTACGCATTATTAATTCAAATTTGCCTGAAAGAAGGAATTGATATGCCCGCTGACCTCCATCTCCATTCAACGGCATCTGATGGCACCCTATCCCCGGAAGAAATTGTGGCTGAGGCAGCTGCCCTGGGGTTGACAACTATTGCTATAACTGACCATGATACTATGGATGGCATTAATTCGGCACTAATTGCAGGTAAAAAACATAATGTTAAAGTCATCCCGGGAATCGAGATAAACACTGAATGGAAGGGACTGGAGGTACACATTCTTGGTTATTATCCCGACATGTTTCATCCCCAATTTGCGGATATGTTGCTAACCTTGCAAGCAGCAAGAAGGGAAAGGGTAATTAAAACAATTGAAAAGTTGCAGCGTAACGGTATCGACATTGATATTTCTGATATACTGGCAGAAGCTGGAGGCCGCTGTTTAGGACGTCCTCATATAGCAAGAGCATTAATCAAGAAGGGTTATGCCAGCACCCAACGCGAAGCTTTTGAATTATATATTGGGCCAGAAGCACCCGCCTACGTACCTCGTTTTAAACTTAGTCCAGAGCAAGCTATTTCAATCATTATTCAAGCTGGCGGGGTACCTATTCTTGCTCATCCAGGGGTTCTTGCTAGAGACGATATTATTTATTATTTATTAAAACACGGGTTAATGGGAGTGGAAGTATTTCATCCCGACCATAACGCACGCCAGATTCAAATTTATTTAAAAATTGCCAGAAAGCTCGATTTATTAATTACTGGTGGTTCTGACTGTCATGGACCGCGGGGCAAAAAAAGAGGATTGATGGGGAAAGTACGCCTGTCTACGCGCTATGTGGAAGAACTCAATTCGGCAATTAAAAATAATCCCACAATAATGCTACCTGAATGTAAGCTATAAAAAAAATTATCCACAACTGTGGATAATTCTGTTGATAAATTATCAGACAATTCACGACAATTTCCGTCAGTTTTCTGAATTGTTTCGGCTGTTTTTTCTTGTTATAATAGTTTTGTCATAATATTTTAAGAAAGGAGCCGTTCTTTTGCGTAAATTAGCTATTTATGTGCTATGTATTATTTTGTTCCATTCGATGTTCATACCAAGTGCCCTGGGGGCAACAAAATATTTGCAAAACGGTGATAAGGGTCCTTTGGTTAAAGAATTGCAAGTTTTGCTAAAACAGAAAAAAGTCTATAATGGGCCTATTAACGGCATTTTTGATAATCGTACCCATGCTGCAGTTGTTAAATGGCAAAAACGCATGGGTCTACCGGCGTATGGTAAAGTAGGCCCAGCTACATGGGCAACATTAAAAAAGCAGAACAAAAGTAGAACAAAAACTGTTAGCCGCAGTGGAGACCTCCGTAAACCAGGGTATGGACAGCTGATAGACTGGTCGCTAGTCAATCAGCTTTGGGAAGTAGGTACAATCGCCCAAATTATCGATCTGGAAACCGGGAAACAGTTTAATGTCAAGCGGATTTACGGGCATAACCATGCCGATGTTATTCCTTTAACAGCTGCTGATACTGAAGTCCTTAGATCTCTTTATGGAAGGTGGAGCTGGGACAGAAGAGCGGTTATTGTTTGTTATAACGGACAATACTGGGCGGCCTCAATCAATGGTATGCCCCATGGAGAAGGAGCTCCTGCAATTAACAACTTTCCCGGACATTTTTGCGTTCATTTTCTTAACAGCCGTACCCACGGTTCCAGTTATACTAAATCGGGTGTTTCTATAACTGATCCTGATCATCAAAGAATGGTGAGAAAGGCTGCTGGATTATGATTAAACGTTGGCTAGTCCGCATTTATGGTGTAGTACAGGGAGTAGGGTTCAGGCCGTTTATCTACAATCTTGCCAGCAAATATCAACTCAGCGGATTGGTTGGCAATGATACCCAAGGGGTTTTTTTAGAGATAGAAGGGTCAGAGGAAGTGTTAAACGCATTTGTTCAACAGATACCAATTGTAGCTCCTCCTATGGCTGTAATTGACAAGATTGAGATAATTAATACTGAGTTACCTATATCAATGCAATCAGGTTTTATCATTGTCAAAAGCCAGGGAGCAGGTGACAAACAAATATCTGTACCTGTAGATACAGCTTTATGTTCTGACTGTGAAAAAGAATTGTTAACTCCGGAAGATAGACGTTATTTATACCCTTTTATAAATTGTACAAATTGTGGCCCTCGTTATACAATTATCGAAGCTTTACCCTACGATCGTTTTAATACTACAATGAAAACTTTTCAAATGTGCCCGGAGTGTGCGGCGGAATATAACGACCCCACAAATCGGCGTTTTCATGCCCAGCCTAATGCATGCTGGCACTGTGGCCCACAGGTCAGTCTGCTCGATAGACAAAAAAACATTATCGCCAGAGGAATTGAAGCTATAAAACAAGCGGGAGAATTTTTATCTGCTGGCAAGATTATTGCTATCAAAGGCTTGGGGGGTTTTCATCTCGCCTGCGATGCCCGGAACTCTGACGTGGTAAAAACTTTACGACGGAGAAAAAACCGGGAAGAAAAAGCTCTTGCTGTTATGTGCAAAGACATCAATACACTAAAGGCGATAGTGCAAACTAGCATTTATAGTGAAAAAATCCTTCAAGGTCCTGAAAAACCAATTCTCCTGCTGCCCAAAAAGGATACTCAGCTTCTGGCTGATGAGATTGCCCCTGTAAATCCTAATTATGGGGTGATGTTACCATACACTCCTCTGCATCGGGTATTATTTGAGTTTTCACCACCGTATCTGGTTATGACTTCCGCCAACAAAACGGATGAACCTATAGAATACAAAAATGATGAGGCGGTATCAAATCTTAATCAGATTGCAGATTACTTTCTGTTACACGATCGAGAAATTAAACGCCGCTGTGATGATTCAGTTGCAACCGTTTTTAGGGACAAACTCTTTATGATAAGACGCTCTCGTGGTTTTGCTCCTCTAGCCATCAAACTGCCTGAGGAATTTAGCCATATTATTGCAACGGGAGCAGAACAAAAAAATGTTATCGCAATAGCTAAAGGTAAAGATATTATTCTCAGTCATCACCTGGGCGACCTGGAAAATGAGGAAGCCTATCGAGCCTTTGAAGAATGTATAAATGACCTGACAAGTTTTTTGGATTTAAAACCGCGCCTAATCGTACACGACTTACACCCTGAATATTTAGCCACTAAATGGGCTCTGGAACAACCGGTTGCTAAACTGGCTATACAGCACCATGAGGCACATATTGGAGCTTGCATGCTAGAGCATCAACTGGCAGAGCCCGTTATCGGTATTGCCTTTGATGGCACTGGTTATGGTTACGACGGAACTCTCTGGGGCAGTGAAGTTTTTATCGGTGATGGTAAAGATTTTCGGCGAGTAGCTCACTTACTTCCCATCCCGTTAATTGGTGGCGAAAAAGCTATTAGGGAAGTCTGGCGTTTAGGATATGTTTTACAGGAGCTAGCCGGCATAAAAGAAAAGAATGCCAACTTTAACAATAGGCCCGAAATTAGTATTTTCAAGAAAATGCTATCCAATCATCTTAATGTTTTTCTATCCACCGGCATGGGACGGCTATTTGATGGTGTAGCAGCAATACTAAATTTACGTGAAAAAATTACGTATGATGGACAGGCTGCCATTGAGCTGGAAAATATAGCTTATCATAGCACTAAATCAATTCCTTTAAAATTAGATATAATCCAGCAGGAGAAAAAATGGTTTTTTGACTGGCGACCGTTAATACAACAAATTTCCGCCTATCTCCGCAAAGGTGAGGCTATTTCAACCCTTGCTTTTGGCTTCCATTTAGCCATAGCAAATGCAATCAATGAAATCTGCCTCTTAATAAGAAACCAGTACGGAATAAATAAGGTCTGTCTGAGTGGTGGGGTGTTCATGAATCAAATTCTTTTAAGAGAAAGTGTTTCAAGGTTGGAACAGGACAATTTCGAAGTTTACTGGCATCAGACAATTCCCTGTAATGATGGTGGCATAGCTGCCGGTCAAATTTATTTAGCATATTTAAGGAGTGAAAAATAATGTGTTTAGCTGTACCTGGTAAACTGATTGAAAAGAAAGAAAACACTGGAGTTGTGGAACTGATGGGAGTTAAACGGGAAGTTAGTTTAATACTATGTCCGTCCGCTTCAGTTAATGATTATGTGCTTGTTCATGCTGGTTTTGTTATTGATGTTGTAGATGAGGAAGCTGCTTTAGCAACTATTAAATTATTACAGGAGCTGGAGGAAAAAAATGCAGAACACCATTTCGCAAATTAAAAACCCGCAACTAGCAAAAAATCTAGTTCAGGAAATCACCAAGCTAGCCTTACAATTGCCCCAAGTAAAAATAATGGAAGTGTGTGGTACCCATACAGTTTCAATCTTTAAATCGGGCATTCGTTCTCTGTTGCCTGAAAATGTGAAATTGGTATCCGGGCCCGGTTGCCCGGTTTGTGTTACACCTAATAACTACATTGACCAGAGCATTTGGCTGGCCCTAGAAAAAGGTGTAATCTTAACCAGTTTCGGCGATATGTTAAAAGTTCCTGGTAGTAAGTATTCCCTGGCCCAGGCCAAATCATTGGGTGCTGATATTCGCGTTGTATACAGTACGTTAGATGCACTGAAAATAGCACAGGAAAATCCTGAAAGAGAAGTTGTATTTCTGGGTATAGGTTTTGAGACAACAACTCCAACCGTAGCCAGTGCGGTTTTGCTGGCAGCAGAGCAGGGACTGAATAACTTTTCAATTATAGGAAGCCATAAAACGATCCCTGCCGCATTAAGGGCTTTAGCTGAAAACAAAGAAATAGGAATAGACGCATTTTTATTACCAGGACACGTTTCTGCTATTATCGGCCTTGAGCCTTATGTTTTCCTTGCTAACGAATATAACTTGCCTGGCGTAATAGCTGGTTTTGAAGGCGTGGATATTCTAATGGGAATTTATGAAATCCTGCAAATGCTTATAAACGGCCAGGCTCAAATATTAAATGCTTATCCTAGAATTGTTAAAACAGAAGGCAATCCAGTGGCCAGAGAAATAGTCAATCGAATTTTTCAACCTGCCGATGCCTACTGGCGTGGTATCGGTCTTATTCCCGAAACAGGCCTTGAATTAAAAGATCAATACAAAACTTTTGATGCAAAGGAAAAGTTTAACATTCCCGATTTTTCTGCTCATGAACCTAAGGGTTGTCGTTGTGGGGAAGTTTTAAGGGGCCTAGTTACACCACCTGAATGTCCATTGTTTAGTAGAAAATGTACTCCTGAAACACCAGTAGGTGCATGTATGGTTTCTATTGAAGGAACATGCGCAGCATATTACAGATATGGGGTGTGAACCATGGAATTTATTACACTCGGCCATGGCAGTGGTGGCAAATTATCTCATCGCCTAATTTCTGAACTGTTTTTGAAGTATTTTCAAAACGAAATTCTCATAAAACAGGATGATATGGCTATCGTACCAGGCAGCAGTATGAACTGGGCTATTTCGACTGATTCTTTCGTTATTAATCCGATCTTTTTCCCCGGTGGAAACATAGGGAAATTATCTGTCTGTGGAACTGTAAATGATGTCGCCATGTCCGGTGGAATACCATTATACTTGACAGCAGCTTTCATAATTGAGGAAGGGTTCCCCCTGGCAGAACTGGAAAGAATCGTCCAGAGTATGGCTGAGACGGCCGCATCGGCTGGTGTGAAAATAATAGCAGGCGATACCAAAATAGTTGGAAAGGGACAAGCCGATGGCATTTTCATTAACACAACAGGTTTTGGATTAATTCCAGAAGGCAGAAATATTAGCGGACGCAACGCTCAGCCAGGTGATGTAATAATCGTAAATGGAACTTTAGGAGACCATGGGGTAGCAGTAATGGCTGAACGACATGGACTGGAATTTTCCGTACCTATCTTCAGTGACTGTGCTCCTTTAAATGAAATAATTGCCCTGTTGCTGGAAAATGTACCCCGGGTAAATGTTTTGCGCGATCCCACACGTGGCGGTTTGGCAACTACCCTCAACGAAATAGCCTACCAGAGTAATGTAATGATAGAATTATGGGAGGAAAAGCTTCCAGTAAAGGATGAGGTTTTTAGTGCCTGTGAAATTCTTGGGCTAGATCCTTTATATATTGCTAATGAAGGTAAATTTATCGCCATTTTACCGGAAGAATTTGCTGATATAGCATTAGCTACAATCAAGAACCATCCTCTTGGCCGTGACGCGGCGATTATCGGTAAAGTAGTAGACAAACCTAAAGAAAACTCAAATAATAAAGTTTACCTTAAAACAGCCTTGGGCGGAAAAAGGATTCTCGACATGCTGGCCGGCGATCAGTTGCCCAGGATTTGTTAGGGAGAGGTTTTATGCGTATTGCTGTGATTGATGGTCAAGGCGGAGGTATTGGAAAACATATTACTGAAAAACTGCGTAAAGTTTTTGGGGAAAAAATCGAGATAATAGCCCTGGCTACCAATGCCTGGGCGGCCGCTAATATGTTGAAAGCAGGAGCCAATGAGGCTGCCTCAGGAGAAAATGCTATTTGTTACAGCATTAAAAACGTAGACATAATTGTGGGACCGCTAGGTATAGTTATTCCGAATTCAATGTTAGGGGAAATAACTCCTGCTATAGCTACGGCTATAGCTAGTATAGATAAAGAAAAATATCTTTTACCTATTTGTCGTGATCAAATCAAGCTAATAAGCAATAGCAATGAGCCATTACCTCATTTAATCAATGAACTGGTGGATGTGATAAGAAACAAACTGGCCGATGATCTCAATTGAGATTATCGGCCAATCTTAAAATCTCGATCTCTGCGGGAATTTTGTGTTCCTGAGAATGGTGATGCCTAATTAGTTGTAAGGTAATAGAATCAATGGTATTAATGGTCCTGGCTACATTCCAGCCAATTTCCCCGTGATAAAGATAGGAATGACACATGCGATGCCACCAGGATAACGGACTGCGATAATCAAGATATGCATATTTTTTAACTAATCCTGGGAAAAGGGCATTTACCATTACCATGATAACTCTTTCCAGCAAGGATATTTGGAAACTTACCTTACCGATATCATGTAATAGAGCTCCTTTAATCAATGCTTCTCGATTAAGACAGCTTTGTTGCTCAGAATCTAGTCGATCAAATAATTTTTCGCAGGTTCTGGCAACCCGGACACAATGCTTTTGGGTTATGGGATCCAAATGATAAAAAAGGGTTTGTTCCATCAAGTTTAAATATGAGTTAACATATTCTCGATCTTTATCAGTCATCTTCGAAAATATAGCCCAAAAAAACTGCTTGAACCGTCTTAACATATATTGCCTCCAATCCAAGAAATCTATGACATAGTATAGCAAAAAATATTCAGGGGAGAAAGGGGTAACAAACTTGCCGGGGGAAAAAATTTTGGTAGTTGGTGGCATCCGCAGTGGGAAAAGTAAGTGGGCAGAAAAATTAGCTTCATCGGATAGGCAAGTAGTGTATATTGCTACTGCACAGGTCTGGGATGAAGAAATGGCCAGAAGAGTAAATGAACATAAAATACGCCGCCCGTCACACTGGCAAACAGTTGAGGAACCACAGAAAATAGCTTGTATTCTAAATGAACTAAATCAGTGGGATGTCCAACCAACGGTGTTAATTGATTGTCTAACATTGTGGGTAACTAATTTATTGCTGAGTGAAATGAATTTGGAAAAAGAGTTTGCTGATTTGGTGCAAACAATAAAAACATATCAAGGAAAAGTTATTTTGGTTAGTAATGAAGTTGGGTTAGGAGGAATAGCCAGCAACCAGTTAACCCGGACCTTTGGTGATGCACTGGGAACTTTACACCAGCTATTAGGTGAAATTTGCAATAAAGTTTATTTTGTCTGGTGTGGTATAGCAATAGATATAAAAAAGCACGGGGAGAGGATATAATGGCGGCAAAGACTATTATGGTCCAGGGAACTGGCTCTAATGTCGGTAAATCATTAATTGTTGCTGGCTTGTGCCGGATTTTGAAAGAACAGGGGCTAAAAGTAGCTCCCTTCAAAGCGCAAAATATGGCCCTGAATAGCTACATTACATATGAGGGTGGGGAAATAGGCAGGGCCCAGGCATTACAGGCAGAAGCTGCTGGTATATTACCCAGTGTTGATATGAATCCCATCTTATTAAAACCTGCCGGTAATATGCAAAGCCAGGTTGTAGTATTGGGGAAGCCTCTCGGTAACATGTCTGCTCGAGAGTATCATAACACTTGGTCGCTGCAGGCATGGAAAATTGTAACTGATGCTTTTCACAGATTAGCAAATCAATACGATGTTATTGTTATCGAAGGTGCCGGCAGTCCAGCGGAAATAAACCTAAAAGATACTGAAATTGTAAATATGCGAGTTGCTAAATATGCCAGGTCGCCTGTCTTACTTGTTGGAGATATCGACCGCGGGGGCGTTTTGGCATCACTAGTTGGAACTATGGAATTATTAGAACCAGAAGAACGGCAACTGATTAAAGGGTTTATTATCAATAAATTTAGAGGCGATGTCAATCTGTTTTTACCAGCGATTGAGATATTGGAAAGAAAAACGCTGGTTCCTGTTTTAGGAGTTCTGCCCTATCAAAAGCTGGCACTGGAAGAAGAGGACTCTATGTCTATTCAATCTAAGCCTCTGCCACCAAACGGATTGGATATTGTAGTGATACGCTTGCCTCAGATATCTAATTTCACAGATTTTGATGCATTAAAATTTGAGCCAGATGTAGGTGTGCGTTTTGAATCTGACCCTTCTGCTGCAGGCAACCCTGATGCTATCATTATTCCTGGCAGTAAAAATACCATCAGCGATTTGAACTTTTTACGAACTTCCGGTTGGGAAAGTTATTTAAAAAGCGCTCAAACCCAAGGGATTCCAATAGTGGGAATATGCGGTGGCTATCAAATGCTAGGGGAAAAAATCTACGATCCCCATGGTGTGGAAGGTACAAAAAGGTTCGAAACTGGCTTAGGCTTTATCAAAATGAAAACAGAGTTTTGGCCTGAAAAAACAACTACAATTAGTAATGGTATTTTAACTAATAAATTTTTTAATTTGGAAGAGTCAGGACTTGATGTAAAAGGGTATGAAATTCACATGGGTCAAACCATTCTTGATCCTTCCGAAACCCCGTTTATTAAGCTGGATGACAATCGAACTGATGGAGCAATTACTGCACATGGACAAATTTGGGGGACGTATTTCCATGGCATTTTTGATAATGACCAATTCCGTCGAAACTGGTTAAATTATTTGCGTCAACGAAAAAAACTTTTACCTATTACTACTTTGCGTAACTATAAAGAATGGAGAGAGTACAATTTAACCCAGCTAGGCAATTTAATTAAAGAAAATTTAAATATGGAGTATTTAATGAAATTGATAGAAAATGGTATTGAGGGATAAAAATGGAGCATTGGATTATTAATAATATTATAATGATTTTTATTGCATTTTTTTTAGATTTGCTTCTAGCTGACCCTAGATGGTTACCCCATCCCGTAGTAGGAATGGGAAAACTGGCTGCTTACATTGATGCAAGACTGAACCATAATCATAACGATTTTAAAAAAGCATTAGTATCGGGCATAATTGCGCTAATTGTTTATTTACTGGCAGTTTCTCTAATTTGCTTAATAATTTTGAGCGTAACTTATGCCTATAATGAAATTTTATATGTCTTCACTGGCTCAATTCTCATCTATTTTTCCTTAGCTCTAAAAAGTTTATTAAAGGCAGCAACAAAAATATTAAAACCTTTATCTAGAGGGAATATAGCTTTAGCCCAGAAAAAAGTAGCTGAAATTGTCGGCAGAGACACTGAACATATGAATGAAGAAGAAATAATTAGAGCAACTGTTGAATCTGTAGCGGAAAATTTCATCGATGGTTTTTTTGCGCCCATTTTTTGGGCTTTTCTTGGAGGCCCTGGCGCAGCGATAATTTATCGTGCCATAAATACTTTAGATTCTATGTGGGGATATAAAAATTCTCGTTATCTTTATTTTGGGAGGTGGGCAGCCCGCCTTGACGATGTGGTTAACTGGCTACCCGCTAGATTAGGAGGATTGGGCTTATTAATCACAGGTGGAATATTAGGATTCAATCTAAAACAAAGTTTCATCATCTGGTTGCGGGACGCCCATAAACATCCCAGCCCAAATTCAGGTCATCCAGAAGCAGTAATAGCTGGTTTATTAGGAGTTCAGCTGGGAGGATTAAACTATTACCATGGTCAGCCACAGTGGCGGGCTACCTTAGGAGATAAAAATAAGAAGTTTGAGTTGCGAGATATAATTAATACCCAAAAAATTGTTTTCACTGCAGGCTTATTAACTATAACCTTCATTGGATTTTTAGGTATAGCTCTAGTACTAAAGTTAGGGGTAAATTAAAATGAAGTCAGCTATCTTTGCCTTACATGCTTTAACAAGAATTTCGCTGTTTGAAGTTAAATGGGATGAAAAAGCATTCGGTAAAGCAACCGCATATTTTCCAGTAATCGGATTGTTACTGGGGGGAATTTATCTACTAATTGCCGTTTTTCTGGCACCATTTGCAAGTAGTGTTATTTTAGCTGCATTACTAATTTGGGCTCACACTATTTTAACAGGTGCCATGCATATTGATGGCTTGCTAGATACAATTGATGCAGTTTTCAGTAACAGATCTCCTGAACGGATGTTAGAAATTATGAAGGATAGCCATGTTGGCAGCAATGCAGTAATCGGTGCTTTTTGTCTGTATTTGTTAAAATACAGCTTTTTAATTGAAATTATTAAAAATAAGCAACTGGTATTGATCGTACTAGCGCCTGTTCTGGCGAGATTCAATCAAGTCGTAGTAATTTATTTTTTTCCTTATATTAGACCACAAGGATTGGGAAGTTTGTTTAAAAACTATACTGGAAAAAAGGAATTCATGTTAGCCTCATTTTTTACAATATTGAGCCTTATCATTATGTCTTATTGGTTAGAGTTTGCTGATATTTTTCTTTTTTTAATTTCAATAATTACTGCTCTTTTATGGGGAAAGAAGTTTACAAAACTTTTTGGTGGGTTAACAGGTGATCTCTATGGAGCACTTAATGAAATCACAGAAATATTGATACTAGTAGCTGGCTATTTTCTTTTAAAATAATATTGGGTGGGGGTAGTAGGTTGAAAGAAAAATTTATACGTCACCATGGCGGTAACATTTGGCGATTCAGAAAAGTTATCGATTTTTCTGCCAATATAAACCCCGAAGGGTTATCTCCAAACGTAGTAGCAGCAATTAAAGACAATCTTAATTTATTAGTTCATTACCCTGATCCTGAATGCACAGAATTAACTCAAATTTTTTGTAAAAAAAACAACCTGGATCCGGGTTACTGTTTGTGGGGAAATGGCGCCGCTGAACTTTTTTATTTATTGTTCAAATATCTAAAACCAGGCACCATTCATCTTCCTATTCCTTCTTTTTGTGAGTATGAAGGTGCTGCTTTAGCAGCTGATGCGGAAATACGGTTCTGGTCATTTGCAAAAGAAAATAACTGGGATATAGACTGGCTTGAGATAATAGCTGAAGCAAACCCTGGAGACCTGTTAGTAATTACCAATCCTAACAACCCTACAGGATTTCTCTGGGAGAAGCAGAGACTTTTACCAGTGATTGATCGTGCTTATTCTAAAAATGTAAATGTCTTGATTGATGAGGCCTTTATTGACTTTGTCGATGAACCTGAAAAATCATCTTTTATACAAGATTTCTATCAATGGCCTAATCTATTTATAAGCTATTCACTTACAAAATTTTATGCCATACCAGGTCTAAGACTGGGAATTTTACTGGCTAATAAAGAGATGATATCCTCTTTGAAATTTCATAAGGACCCCTGGAATGTTAACTTATTGGCCCAGGTAGCAGGAGCAGCAGCTTTACAGGATTCTGCTTACGAGGCTATTAGTAGAAAACTAGCCAAAAAAAGGCGTGAAGCAATGATTGAATTAATAGAGGATTATCTGGTACCAGCGGGTGTAAATTTTTGGTTACCACAGGCCAACTATGTTCTCCTGGAGTTGCCAGTACCTGTCTCAGATGTAGAACAAAAAATTAGAGATGCCGGTTTTCTAATTCGCAACTGCCAGAACTTTCGTGGACTAAATGAATATTATTGTCGTGTTGCTATAAGAACAGAAGCGGAAAATCGGGCATTAATTTTAACTATGCAAGAAATAATTACTGAGGTGAAAAAAAGTGCCGAAAGTCTTACTGGTAAGACATGGTGAAACAATCTGGAACAATCAATTACGCTACCAGGGACATACTGACATCCCGTTGAGTGAAATTGGACGCCAGCAAGCAGAAAGATTAGCATTACGACTAAAAAACTGGCCGATAACTGCCTTTTATGCCAGTGATTTGTCCCGAGCGCAAGAAACAGCCCAGATTATTGCCAGGTATCATCAAAAACCTGTAGTGTTATGTAATGGATTTAGAGAAACGAAGTTTGGCGCTTGGGAAGGATTAACCTATAAGGAGATAGCAGCACAATTCCCTGACGTTTGGAATGCATGGCAACGGGACCCTGTTAATGTCGTTATACCGCAAGGTGAAAGTGTTTCACAAGTAGCAGACAGGGCATGGAAGGCTTTACAACAAATCCTGTGTCAGCACAGGGACGATGATATGATTCTAATTGCCTCCCATGGTGGTACCATTCGTTTAATCTTAGCCCGTGCTTTACAAATGAATCTTAATCTGTTCTGGAATATCCGACAGGACAACACCGCTCTTAATATTATCGATGCATATAATGACCGTTATATAATTAGCCTGGTAAATGACACCAGTCACCTGGAACAAATTTAATGCCCGAATTGGGCATTTTTTTCTTGGCGTACTATTATGATTGTGCTATAATAATGGGAAATATTTAGGTCGAATCGAATTATAAACTAAAGAAAGGAGAATTAGATATGGAAGACAAATTCCTTAAGGAAGGACTTACCTTTGATGATGTATTATTAATACCAGCTAAGTCCGAAGTATTACCCAGGGATGTAGATACCTCTACATACCTGACAAAAAATATCAAACTAAATATTCCTCTGATGAGTGCTGGCATGGACACAGTTACTGAAGCCCGCCTGGCCATCGCCATTGCCCGTGAAGGAGGCATTGGTGTAATTCATAAAAACATGTCAATTGAGCGTCAGGCCCTGGAGGTAGATCGGGTTAAACGTTCGGAACACGGAGTAATTACTGATCCAATCTATTTGTCACCTCAACATCCCATCAGAGATGCCCTGGAATTGATGGAGAGATATAGAATTTCAGGAGTTCCTATTACTGTGCAGGGCAAACTTGTCGGTATTTTGACTAACCGAGATTTACGGTTTGTAAAAGATTATAGTTTACCTATTGAGGACGTTATGACAAAAGAAAATCTTGTTACCGCTCCGATAGGTACAACCTTAGAAGAAGCGAAAGAAATATTACAAAAACACAAGGTAGAAAAACTCCCTATTGTTGATGAAAACTTTATGTTAAAGGGTTTAATAACTATAAAGGATATTGAAAAAGCCAGACAGTATCCCAATGCTGCAAAGGATCAAAGGGGACGGCTCTTAGTTGCAGCTGCGGTAGGTGTAGCCAAGGATACTGATGAGCGGGTAGAAGCTTTAGTAGCTGCAAAGGTAGATGCCATTGTAGTTGATACTGCTCATGGTCATTCTCGAGGTGTTATAGAAACAGTAAAACGGATAAGACAAAAATACCCCGAACTAAATATTATCGCAGGTAATGTGGCAACTGCCGAGGCTACAAGAGACCTAATTGAAGCTGGTGCTGATGCCATTAAGGTGGGTATTGGTCCCGGTTCCATTTGTACTACCAGGGTTGTAGCAGGCATTGGCGTTCCGCAAATTACCGCCATTTATGATTGTGCTAGAGAGGCAGCTAAATATAATATTCCCATTATCGCAGATGGTGGGATAAAGTACTCTGGAGATATCACAAAAGCCATTGCTGCTGGTGCTGATGTAGTCATGATAGGCAGTCTGTTTGCTGGTACGGAAGAAAGTCCTGGGGAAATGGAAATTTATCAGGGACGCAGTTTTAAGGTTTATCGTGGCATGGGCTCAATCGGAGCTATGAAAGATGGCTCCAAAGACAGATATTTTCAAGAGAATGAGCAAAAACTGGTTCCAGAAGGAATTGAAGGCCGTGTACCCTATAAAGGTCCCCTTGCTGAAACCGTTTATCAATTAATAGGCGGTTTGCGAGCTGGTATGGGCTACTGTGGAGTACGTAATATACAAGAACTGAAGACTAAAACAAAATTTATACGAATTACTAGTGCTGGTTTGAGAGAAAGTCATCCCCATGATGTGATTATTACAAAAGAGGCACCTAATTATAGTTTGTAAACAATAGAGGTCTGGAGTTTGTTCCAGACCTCTTAACATTACCAGCAGGATTTTGCTGGTTTTATCGAGAATTATATTATGTTGAGATTATAATTGTGGAGGCGAATGTTCTTGCAAGAATTGCTATTTTATTCCCAGTTAGCTGTAACAGCTCTGGCCATTATGTGGTATATATTTGCAGCCTTTCAGGGATTTAAGTTTTTAACTGGTCAAATGACTACTACAGAAATGGTACCTTCTCTGAAAAATCTTACCATGTTAGGACTTCTATTTTCAATTTTAAGCATATTATTTACTGGTTTCTATAACCTGACTACTGAAAAAGTTTTTTGGGAAAATATTATGCTGGTCTCGATTGTGGATATTTTGTTTAATGCGGCGGTATTGCATATGCTTTACTGGAAATGGCGCCCTTACTGGCCTGCTGCCACAACCATCTTAACTATTTTTATTGATGCTTTTTTAAGAGTAATGTTTACCAAATTTTATTTATAGAGATAAAGGGAAGAGGGGAGAAAATGGTAAACAGTTTAGACCAACTCAAACAGTTATTTATTGAAAATAACTACTGTCCTGATGACCGTACAGTAATGGCAGTTTTTCTGGCTTTAAAGTTAAAAAAACCATTATTGGTTGAGGGCCCTGCAGGGGTAGGCAAAACTGAATTGGCCAAAGTTATCTCTAAAAGTTTAAACAGGCCTCTCATTCGCCTCCAATGCTATGAAGGGCTAGATGAAAGCAAAGCATTATTTGAATGGAATTATCAAAAACAACTTTTATACATTCAGACATTGGTGAATCAGGGTTCTAACTGGCAGGATATTAAGAAGAATATTTTTAGTGAAGAATTTTATCTAGCCCGCCCAATTTTGCAGGCATTAACTGCTGAAAAGCCAGTAGTTCTGTTAATTGATGAGATTGATAAAAGCGACCAGGAATTCGAAAGTTTCCTGCTAGAAGCACTGGCTGAATATCAAGTTACCATTCCCGAAATCGGTACTATCAAAGCCAAACATATTCCTTTTGTTTTGTTAACCAGCAATAACACAAGAGCATTCAGTGAAGCATTAAAACGACGTTGCCTCCATCTTTACATTGATTATCCTGACAAGGAAAGAGAGTTAGAAATAATTCTAAAAAAATTGCCTGATCTGGATAAAATATTGGCTGAAAAAATTATCACTTTTACCAGTAATATCAGAAAACAAAAGATCAAGAAATCACCTAGTATAGCTGAAGTAATAGAGTGGGCCCAATCTGCCCTTGTAAGCGGCCAAAAAGACCTTAACATAGACTGGGTTCAGCAATCATTATGCGTATTACTAAAATATGAAGAAGATATCAAGACAATCATGCCAAAGGTGGCCTCACTCCTATGATAGTGAGGAAAATACTCCAAATAATTAATGAGTTGCGCGAATACGGTTATCCAGTTTGTACTGATGAAGTTTGTGATTTCTTACAGGCACTAACAATTATCCCATCTACAGAATGGAATTTGAAAGATTTACTTTACATTACGCTGGTTAAAGATGATATACAGGCCAAGATGCTTGAAACTATACTATTTTATAAATCTTCAGAACTTCCAGTTGGAAATATTGTCGGTGATAGAGAATTTACAAGTAGTGAATATGGTCAACCCGAAGCTTTTAAAGAAAAGCTATTTCAGTATATTGTTCTCGGAGATATGAATAGTTTAAAGCGGATTATAAGTAAGTCATTGGACTATATTTCAGAAAAAAATCTTAATCTTAGCTACGAAGAATTTAATAAAAAGATAAAAGTTTTTTTGGAATGGAAAATTACTGAGAACAAGCTCTTAAAAACTGAAGATCCCCAATTAATAATTAATTTAGAAAGTGCACGAGAGATTTTTGAGAACGAGGTAAAAAAATTTTGGTATAACAAACTAAGTATAGAAAATAAAAAAGATTTTATAAAAGAAAACATGTTAGTGAACAAGGACCTGGGATCACTTGATACAAAAGAACAAATGGTAATTGAGCAACACATTCAAAAACTTACAAGATACCTGGCAATGAAAAAAAGCAGGCGCTGGATACGTGCCAAGTCAGGACTTTTTGACTTTAAAAAAACTTTTTCGACTTCAATAAGACACAATTTTCTCCCCTATCATTTATATTATAAAAAGCCCAAAATTACTAAGACAAATCTATACGTTCTATGCGATATTTCTGGCTCAGTTAGTCCATACGCCTTGTTTTTACTACAGCTTGTTCAAGGGATTTATAATGTTTTTAAAAATGTTAAAGCCTTTGTGTTTGTGGATCAGGTAGCAGAAATTTCCCATTTGCTTGCACAGGAAAGAATGTCTAAAGAATTAATTACCGAACTTTTCAATAGTCAGGCGTCTATTAGCGGGTTTAGTAATTACGCTTTAGTCGGACAGCAAATTTGTAATCTTCTATCTGATCACCATTATTTCCATAGTATATTAATAGTAATTGGTGATTGTCGCACCAATTACCAGCCTGCTGGTATCCAATACTGGCGAGGTCTATGCAGTAAATTTAATAAAACAATATTTTTAAATCCTGAACCCATTGAGCGCTGGAATCAAGATGACTCACAGGTAAAAGATTTTATGCCATTATTTCATTATTTTTTCGAGTGTCGAAATATCAATCAGCTGGAAAAAATCATAAGTTTTTTGCTATAATATAAGTAACTAAACAACAAGGTGGGATTATTGTGAATCTAAAAGTATGTCTTAATGTAGATAGCTTAAAAAAAGATGAAGTTAGAAAACTAATAAAGGATGTAGAGATTTTTTGCACTTGCGGTTTGCGTTTGCATGCCCTGGACTTTGAACATTCTGAAGTTTGCCCTGAATGTGGCCGCGAGTATCATTTACAGGACGGGATTGGACATTTTCATATTATTATAAATAAACCAACAGAAGAAAAAGGATATTATTAAATATTTTTGTTCATGAAAGCAGGAAAACCTGAAAAGGTGTAGAATAAATGTATTTAATATAGCTGAATATTATGACAACAGGTGCCTCTTTTGAGAGGAGAATAGGGAATCAGGTGCAAATCCTGAGCGGTCCCGCCACTGTAATCGGGGAGCAACTACCAATATGCCACTGGCTACTATTGCTGGGAAGGCGGTAGCATTGTTATGATCCGAGAGCCAGGAGACCTGCCTGTTGTTATAGCAGATAACTGTGGATGATGGTAAAGTCCGCGGCATGTTTCATGCTGCGGATTTTTAATTTTATCTTATAAAATTTGAGGGAGGTAGTTAAAATGGATTTGTTAAAGCGCACCATCAGTTCAATAGTCCCCCTTAATACTGAAGCGATGCAGCAAGCCCAGGTAAGACTGGATATTCTGACCAAGCCACTGGGGAGTTTAGGAAGATTAGAAAGTATAGCTAAACAGCTAGCTGGCATTACAGGAAATCCGCGTCCCCAAATATCTAAAAAATGTGTGGTTGTTATGGCGGGTGACCATGGTGTAGCTAGCGAGGGAGTAAGTGCTTTCCCTTCTGAAGTTACATACCAGATGGTAGCCAATTTTATCCGGGGTGGAGCAGGAATCAATGTTTTAGCGCGCCATTCTAATGCAGATGTGTTTGTAGTGGATATGGGAGTGGCAGTAGATATAGACCTGCCAGGTGTAATAAACAGAAAAATAGATTACGGTACCCGTAATATGGTCATCGAACCGGCGATGACTTATGAACAAGCAGTAAAGGCGTTAGAAGCCGGGGTTGAAATAGCAAAAGATCTAATAAAAAATCAGGGTTATACTCTGCTGGCAACTGGAGAAATGGGCATTGCTAATACTACTCCAAGTTCAGCGCTGTTAGCTGTATTTGGGGGTCTAAAGGTTGAAGATGTTTGTGGCCGTGGTACAGGAATCGATGAGGCCGGCCTAAAAAATAAACAAAATGCTATAAGGAAAGCAATCGAAGTAAACCAGCCCAATGTAAATGATCCTATTGATGTTTTAGCTAAAGTAGGTGGTTACGAAATTGCTGGATTGGCCGGTTTGATCCTGGGTGCTGCTGCCAATAAAACACCCATTATTATAGATGGGTTTATCTCCTCCGCAGCAGCACTAATAGCACAACGGATTGCTCCGCTGAGTGTTGAATATATGATTCCTTCCCATGCCTCAGAGGAACCTGGTCATAAAATGATCCTTGAATTATTGGGATTGAAACCTATGCTCTTGCTAAATATGCGCCTGGGTGAAGGTACAGGTGCTGCTTTAGCAATGCATATTGTTGAAGGCGCTTGTAAAATCATTAATGAAATGGCTACCTTCGCAGATGCTGGAGTGACTGGCCCATGACGTCCGTTCTGGAAAATGCTTCACAGGGCCAAATCACGTCAACCATGGAGTTTGTTGCCAGCCAAGAAAACATTACAAAAGAAGAACTAGCCCGGGGAATAGCCCGGGGAGAAATTGTTATCCTGAATAATCGTAATCATAAAAATATCAAACCAGTTGGTGTAGGCTATCCTTTATCAGCCAAAGTAAACGCTAGTATAGGCACCTTAAAACATTTTATCAATCATACAGAAGAAATTGAGAAACTTAAAAACGCAGAAGCAGCTGGTGCCGATACCATTATGGATTTGTCCAGTGGAGGAACCTCTCAGCAAAGCGATGAGTTTCGCCGAAATCTAATCCGGGAAACATCTTTACCTGTCGGAACTCTCCCTCTTTACCAGGCATTAATCGAAGCGAGAGAAAAATATGGATCCTGTCTGAAAATGTCGGCGAGTCAGTTATTTGAAACTATAGAAAAGCAGGCTGAAGACGGTATCTCTTTCATGGGTTTTCATTGTTCTTTAAATCAATTCACCCTGGACCTTTACTTGAAACAAAACCGTCAAGAGCCGATTGTAAGTTATGGCGGTACTTTTCTAACTGCCTGGATGTTAGAGCATAAAAAGGAAAATCCATTATACGAACACTATGATAAGCTATTGAAGATCCTGAAAAAACACGACATAGTTTTAAGCCTGGCTGATGCTTTTCGTCCCGGCAGTGTCCATGATTCGTTAGATACAGTTCAAACAGCAGAACTAGCTGTAATAGGTTATCTAGTAAAAAGAGCAAGAGATTTTGGAGTGCAAGT
Organism: Carboxydocella sp. JDF658; assembly: GCF_002049395.1. Lineage (NCBI taxonomy): Bacteria > Bacillati > Bacillota > Clostridia > Eubacteriales > Clostridiales Family XVI. Incertae Sedis > Carboxydocella > Carboxydocella sp. JDF658. The sequence goes on from NZ_BDLR01000032.1 coordinate 79,209, forward strand.
CCAGGTTAAAGGCCCTGGTCACACTCCTATTCAGGATATCCATCCTACAATTAACTTAATGAAGAAATTGACCTCCAATAGTCCATACTTCGTCTTTGGCCCCATTGTAACTGATATTGCACCTGGTTATGATCATCTAACCAGTGCCATTGGGGGAGCATTGGCTGTCGCTGCCGGTGCCGACTTTATCTGTTATGTTACACCAGCAGAACATGTTGCTTTTCCCACTGTAGAACACGTTTACGCAGGGGTGGAAGCGGCAAAAAAAGCAGCTAGATTTGGCGATCATTATAGACTTCAGAAAGGGAGGAAGGGGAAGTGACTCAACTGGAAATGGCCCGTCAGGGGATCATTAGCAAAGAAATGGAGTATGTTGCGGCTAAGGAAAAAGTATCACCTGAATTTATTCGCCAGGGCGTAGCAGAAGGGACGATTGTTATATTGAAAAACAAAAACCGCAAAGATAGTAATCCGGTTGCCATCGGCAAAGGGTTAAGAACAAAGGTGAATGCCAGTGTCGGAACCAGCCCTGATAGCACCAGTCTGGAACTGGAACTGGAAAAACTTCAGGTTGCAGAAAAGGCCGGTGCAGACACGATTATGGATTTGAGCACTGGCGGGGATATCAATGGAATTCGGAAAGAAATCCTGGCTAAAACCAAATTACCTGTTGGCTCTGTGCCCATTTATCAAACAGCAATAGAAGCAATCGCCAAATACGGTAGTATTGTCGAAATGAAAGCTGAAGATATCTTTGCTACTATTGAGGCTCATGCTGCTGATGGGATAGATTTTATGGCTATCCATTGTGCCCTGAATTTTGATGTGGTCAACCGGCTGAAAAAACAGGGAAGGACAATGGATATAGTTAGTCGCGGTGGTGCCTTTTTAACTGGTTGGATGCTGCACAACCAGGCGGAAAATCCTCTCTATACCCAGTTTGATCGGCTTTTAGAAATAGCTAAAAAATACGATGTTGTCCTCAGTATTGGTGACGCCATTAGGCCTGGATGTATAGATGATTCTTTGGATCGTGCCCAGGTTCAGGGCCTAATCATTGCTGGAGAACTGGTTGACCGGGCCCGGGAGTATGGGGTTCAAGTTATGATTGAAGGACCCGGGCATGTGCCAGTACATCATATCCACTCTACGATTCAGTTACAGAAAGAATTGAGCAATCAGGCCCCATACTTTGTCCTGGGAACCCTGGTTACAGATATTGCGCCTGGTTATGATCATATTACTTCAGCTATAGGAGGCGCACTGGCTTCGGCGGCAGGAGCTGACTTTATATGCTATGTTACACCTGCTGAACATTTGCGCTTGCCCACTGCCGCTGATGTCCGGGAAGGAGTAATCGCTGCCAGAATTGCCGCCCATGCAGGGGATCTGGCTAAAGGCGTCAAAGGGGCGGCTGAATGGGATTTAGCCATGGCCAGGGCTCGTAAATCATTAAACTGGGAAGAACAGATGGTTGTAGCAATCGACCGGGAGAGAGCGGAAAAAATACGTTCGGAACGAGCACCTTTAAATTCAAGCGATGATGTTTGTACTATGTGCGGAGATTATTGTGCCATGAAAGTGGTAAGCCAATATCTTGGCGTTCCGGCCGGAGAGTGTTAATTTTTCAGAAAATTATTGTTGCCTTATAGACAATTGAAAAGGACTAATGTTATAATAAAGCCAACAAAAAAGTGTAGCAAGTTTAGGGAAGTCAGTGAAAATCTGACGCGGTCCCGCCACTGTGAAAGGGAGTCTGGTACAAATTAGCCACTGGCAATTACCGGGAAGGCGTACCAGATGATGATCTTGAGCCAGGAGACCTGCTTGCTACTTGCCTTCACCTACGGAGGATAGGGAAAGGCAGGTTGTTGGTAAGAAGGCTAACCCTGCCTATAGCGGGCAGGGTTTTTGTTTTTATCTTTCATAAACGGAGCCGTGAGAGATATGATCGTAATCTTTGCCGGGCCCAAAGCAGGGGAAAAACTTATTCGTCCACTTAAGGAACACGGTTACTGCCTTTGTACAATAACGGCTACTGACCTGGGAGTAAAACAGGCATTAGCTAATGGAAGCGATTATGCTTTTACTGCAATGGAAATGTTTGAGCATTTACCCTGGTTAAAGACAAACTATCAAATTAAGTTAGTTATCGATCACTCCGGACCTATGCTCTCTCAATCACCTTTTTTTCTGCTGGAATGGTTTCAGCGAAATGGTTATGAGATCATTAAATATCGTGATGCTCTGCCATTGTTGCCAGATAATAAACTGCTTCATCGAGTTAATTCCTGGGAACAACTGGCGGCAAGCTTGAATAATTTTGGTCGTAACATCTTTTTGACAACCGGTAGCAATAACCTGGAATTTTTATTAAAACACCCATCGCTAAAAGAAAAACAATTTATTGTTCGCGTAATCCCCGACAGTAAAGTGGTTGACAAGTGCCTCAAAAACGGTATTAGTCCCAAAAACCTGATCGCCATGATGGGACCTTTTTCTGCCAAACTTAACAAGGCTTTATTTCAAGCCTATAAAGCCGATGTAATTGTCGCTAAGGAAAATAATGCTGAGATAAAGAATAAGGCCAAAGCTGCTTTTGAGTTAGGCTTACCATTAATAGTTTTATCTAAGCAAGAGGAAAACGCTTTTAATAAAATAGATGATGTAATTGCTTATCTAAATAATAAGGGGATTTAGGGACTATGAAGAAAAATATGTCCTTTTTTTCGGGGAAAAAAGGCTATACTACCGGTAGTTGCGCAACGGCAGCTGCAGTATCTGCCTTGCTGGCACTAGCGGGTAAACATCCCCAGCAAATAAAAATAATTCTACCAGACCAAAAGACGATTGACATTCCTGTTGCCAGTTGTGGTATTGGCACTGACTTTGGCTGGGCTGAAGTAATTAAGGATGCAGGTGATGACCCTGATGTTACCCATGGTCATATAATTGGTGCTTGTGTACGATTGATTGAGTCGGGTCATATTGTTATCAAAGGTGGTAAAGGGGTTGGCGTCGTAACAAAACCGGGATTGAAAGTTGCCGTAGGGGAGCCAGCCATAAACCCTGTACCAAAACAAATGATCCTGGATAATATTAAAAAGACCCTGGTCTCCCTTGGCATTAAGCAGGGGGTAGAAATCACTATTTATGTACCGGAAGGGGAAAAACTGGCAGAGAAAACATTGAATTCTAAACTGGGGATTATTGGTGGAATTAGCATACTGGGAACAACCGGGATTGTTGAGCCCATGTCTGAAGAGCGATTTAAGCTATCCTTGTTGCCTCAGCTGGAAATTGCCCGGGCAGCTGGGTACAAAGAAATAATCCTGACGCCGGGCAGAGCAGGCCAAAAGGCCGCTGAGAAATTTTTAGCTTTTCCTGAGGATGCCATAATATTGAGCAGTAACTTTATTGGTTTTATGCTGGAACATGCCATTGGAATGGGTTTTAAAAAAGTTATTATTTTTGGTAGCCTGGGTAAATTGGTTAAGTTAGCAGGAGGAATTTTTTACACTCATTCAAAAATTGCTGATGCAAGACAAGAGATTTTGGCCTGTCACACTGCCCTTCTGGGGTTTTCGTCTGAATTAGTTAGAAAAGTCTTTCTTGCTAATACCACTGAAGAAATAATAGATCTGCTTAAAACCCATAACGGGGAAAAGGTCTTATGGCAGATAGCAGCAGAAGCTAAAAAAAGAGCTGAAGATTATATTTTTAATGAGGCCCAGGTAGAAGTTATTATTACAAATATGGCTGGCATACCTGTAGCCTGGAGTTCACAAGCCGGTTTACTATTGGGGGAAGCAACATGACAAAGCAAAAATCATCAATAAAGTTAGTGGGCTTGGGCCCTGGTAATCCCGCTTTTATTTTCCCAGCATATAAAGACTTAATTAAAACTGCCGACATCATTCTGGGAGGAAAGCGCCAGCTGGATTTGATATTGCCTTTCCTCGAGAAAAAAACAGATTTATGGTTAATTGACAGGAATTTTAGAGAGGTATTGAATAAATTAAAAAATCTGCAACACCAAAACATCGTTATTGTTGCTTCCGGCGACCCTGGTTTTTTTGGTATTCTGAACACGATTAAAAAGTATTGTTCAGAATTTGAGCTTGAAGTTTACCCCAATATCAGTAGTGCCCAATGGGCCCTGGCTAAATTAGGCTGGAGCTGGGAAGAAGTAAAGTGGTTTAGTATTCATGGACGGGAATTGCACACTGTTATGCAATCCTTACCCTCATCAGGTAAAATTGGGATTTTAACAGACCCACGCATTAAACCTCAGCAACTGGCAACCGAGCTTAAATTCCGCGGCTGGTCAGAAGCTGATTTTATCCTGGCTCGTAACTTGACTTTGCCAGATGAAGAGCTGGTTATTTTTCATCTGGAAGAATTGGCTAATCTGGATGATTTTAAGAATGATATCTTGTTAGCATACCTTCCACAAAAGAATTCAAAATTTTGGCCATACCAGTCTCCAGGTATTCCTGAACATCTTTTTATTACTGGTAAACCACCAATTACCAAAGCCGAAACCAGGGCGCTCATAATATCCAAGTCCTACCTGGAACCCGGTTTAACAATTTGGGAAATTGGCACAGGAACAGGCAGTATTACCATCGAAGCAGCTCTATTCTCTCCAGGTAGTCAAGTATATACCGCAGATCCCCGCCCGGAGAGTGAACAGCTGCTAAAAGCCAATCAACAGCGCTTTAATTGTAATAATATTCATTTTTATCAAGGGTTTGCGCCAGAGATATGCCATTCCTGGCCATCTCCTCATCGGGTTATTATAGGTGGACACGGTGGCAAGCTGGACAAAATCCTGGAGTATGTTCATGAGAGACTACTGCCTGCAGGTAGGCTGGTTATCTCCGCTACTCAGTTAAAAACTGCAGCAACGGCCTGGGATTTTTTCCATGGTAATCAATATCAGGAAATTGAGGCGATTCAACTACAGGTGAATAGAATGCGTTCCGGACCTGGCTGCTCCCAGTTATGGGATGTTCAAAATCCATGCTTTATCATATCAGGCAGAAAAAAATCGGAGAGTGATTGAAATGACTCCAGTTTTATATGGAATAGGTGTTGGCCCTGGTGACCCGGAATTGATAACCGTTAAGGCAATGAATACTCTTAAAAAAGTCAAAGTGATTTTTGCTCCCAAAGCTACTGAGGAATATAAGAGTGTCGCCCGCGAAATAATTACTCCTTACCTGACAAAAGAACATAATGTAATTGAACTTACTATGCCAATGTTAAATCAACAGGATGTTTTAATTAAATCCTGGCAAGAAAATGCCCGGATGATAGCTAGCTATCTACTACAAGGAGAGGACGTAGCGTTTATTACCCTGGGTGACGTTAATTTATACAGTACGTTTTACTATTTATACTATGAATTAAAAACTTTAATTCCTCATTTAAAAGTAGAGATAATACCAGGGATAACATCCTTTGCTGCTGCTGCCTCACGCACTCAGTGGTGCCTGGCGGATAAAAACCATCCACTTATAATCATACCCATGAATAAAGAAATAGACTTAACAGAAATGCTGGTGAATCAAACCCGGGCTGTATTAATGAAGGTAGGAAAATATTTGCCCAGGATAAAACAGGCATTAAAAGCAACAGGGCCATGGCAGGGATGGATAATCAGTTATTGTGGACAGGCAAAGGAAAAAATTCATCCCCTTTCGGAACTGGAGGAAATTTCGGCATTACCATACATGACTGTTATATTACTGGCAAAGGAGTAATCTTATGAAAGTATATATCGTAGGAGCCGGACCCGGTGCGGTTGATTTGATTACAATCCGAGGACTAGAATTATTGAAAAGTGCAGATGTAGTTATTTACGCCGGTTCTCTGGTGAACCCGGAACTGTTAAATTATTGCAAAGAAAATGTAAAAATCTACGATAGTGCCGGTATGACATTAGAAGAAATTAACAAAGTTGTGTTCCAATCAGCTTCTGCAGATCAGCTGGTAGTCCGCTTGCATACCGGAGACCCCTCGATGTATGGAGCTATTCAGGAACAGATTAAAGCCTGGGAAGAAAAAGGTTTAGAAGTTGAAATCGTACCAGGAGTTAGCTCTGTATTTGCAGCCGCTGCTGCTTTAAAAGAGGAATTTACTAAACCCGGTGTTACCCAAACTTTGATTTTAACCAGGGTAGGGGGTAAAACACCCGTACCGGAAAAGGAACGCCTGGCAAACCTTGCCAGTCATGGTGCCAGTCTCGCTATCTTTTTAAGTGTTCATCTCATCGACCAAATCGTAACAGAACTTTTAGAGGCTAATCTACCCCCTGATACTCCGGTTGCAGTCGTACAACGCGTAACCTGGCCCGATGAAAAAATTGTCAAAGGCAATTTATCTAATATTGCAGCTTTAGTAAAAGAAGCAAAAATCACCAAAACAGCTTTAGTCCTTGTAGGAAAATTCCTTAATGCTGAGTTTGATCGTTCTTTGCTTTATCACCCCAATTTCTCCCACGCATTCAGAGAGGGATCTTGACAATGAAAAAAATTTCTTTTTGGGCTCTGACTAAAGGTGGACAGGAGACAGCTTCTTTACTGGCCCAACTTTGGCAAAAAGCTTATCCGCAGACTGAGGTTGCTACTTTTTTTCCAGAAGTAATGCAGCCATCATTAAAAGAAAAAATCAAACTGGAATTTGATAGATGGGATGCCCATGTTTTTATTATGGCATCTGGTATTGTCGTACGCTGTATAGCACCCTGTTTAAAGTCTAAACTGCATGACCCGGCAGTTATTGTTGGGGATGAAAAAGGACAATATCTAGTTAGTTTACTGAGTGGCCACTGGGGTAATGCTAATTGGCTTACCAAAGAATTGGCTCGTTTAAGTAATGCTACACCGGTTATAACTACCTCAACTGATGTTCAAGGCATCACATCAATTGAAGATTTAATCAAGCTCCTTAAAGCAAACCCTGAAAGTTTAAAACCGGCTAAGAAATTAAATTCAACGCTTGCCAACTCTGGAACTATAAAAGTTTTCTGGGATAATAAAAGTTTACTAACTACACCACTACCTCTTCCAGAACGATATGAGTATACTGACAATCTTATAAATGCAGATCTAATCTTTTCCAATTCCCAACTAACTGAAATTGATCCAGACAAACAATTGTTATTGCGTATACCCTATTTTGCATTAGGTATAGGTTGTCGTAAAAATATTTCTTTTCATCAACTCTGGCGCAATTTGCAAAGTTTTCTTTCCTCCGGCAATATTGCCATTTCTGCAATTAAAGCTCTCTGTTCAATTACGTTAAAAAAGAATGAACCAGCTATTTGGGAACTGAGTCAAAAATTAAATTTACCCCTTTATTTTTTTGAGGCTGAGGAACTGAAAACTTATGAGTCAGAACAAAATTTTTCTGCCTTTGTCAAAAAAACAACAGGAGTTGGTTGTATATGCGAACCGGCAGCAATGAAGGCATGTCAAAAGCCGAAACTAATAATTCCCAAAACCAGTTATCCCCAAACAACCTTCGCTCTGGCAGCGGACATATCTATATTATCGGAATTGGACCAGGTAATAAGGAACAAATGACCTTTTCTGCCTGGGAAGCGATAAAAAAGGCTAACTACATTGTCGGATATAAAACATATATTAATTTAATTAAAGATATGCTTACAGACCAGCAAAAAGTGGTTTCTACCGGTATGAGAGGTGAAGTAGAACGCTGCCAGACAGCGATTCGGCTGGCGCTGGCTGGTGAAATAGTGGCAGTTATTTCCAGTGGAGATGCCGGAGTTTATGGTATGGCAGGTTTAATTTATCAGCTTTTATTTCAGGACAATATATCTTTGCAAGTTACAGTAATACCAGGTATTACAGCTTCCATAGCTGCTGCTTCCCTTCTGGGTGCTCCATTAATGCATGATCACTGCAGTATAAGTTTAAGTGACCTTTTAACACCCTGGGAAGTTATAACTAAACGAATTGAGGCTGCTGCTCAGGCTGATTTTGTTATCGCCTTCTATAACCCCAGGAGTAGAGAGAGAACAGAACACATTGAAAAAGCCAGAGAAATTCTTTTAAAATACCGCCCCCCAAGCACTCCCGTAGGAATTGTTAAAAATGCTTTCCGTACTGATCAACACATTACTGTTTCTAATTTAGAAGAATTTACAAATTGTGAAATTGATATGTTGTCCGTTGTAATAGTGGGAAATAGCCAAAGTTTTATAAAAGATGGCAAAATCATCACCCCACGGGGGTATGACCTGTGATTTTAATTTTAGGTGGAACTACTGAGGCTAAAGAAGCCGCCGTTTGGCTGAAAAAAAATACGGTACCTTTTGTTGTTACTACTACTACCGAGCTAGGAAGAAAACAATTGCTTTCTGAAGGTATTGAAAATATTCTCGTAACTAAATTAAATGAAATAACCTTTACGGAGCTAATTCACAAACTTAAAGTCAACATGATCCTGGATGCAACCCACCCCTTTGCAGAACAAATCCATCAATTGGCAATAGACATCGCAAGAAAAATGAACCTTCCTTACTTGCGTTACCAGCGCCAAGATGTGGAGCTGAACAACAATAATCCATATATTATTGTTTGCCATAACTGGGAAGAAGCCATCAAACAAGCCAGTAAATTTAATTGCATTCTCCTGACTATCGGTGTCAAGAGACTGAATGAGTGGGGCAATCATCCCTTATTACAAACGAAGAAACTTTACGCCAGGGTACTCCCTGTACCTGAATCGATAAGTACAGCTCTGGATGCAGGTTTTTCTCCGCAAAATCTCTTCGCTATGTATGGCCCTGTCCCGGCAGCAATAGATTTGAGTATAATCAGGAGCTATAAAATTGATGTAATGGTAACTAAGGAAAGTGGTTATAATGGCGGTTTGCAAAATAAAATTCAGGCTGTGACAGAAGCTGGCATTCACCTTATCCTTATAAAAAAGCCACAACTTAATTTAACTATAATAACTGATTTAAATGAACTAAAAAGTGTAATTGAGAAAGGAGATATTAACCCATGCAAGGAGTAATAGTTTTAGGACATGGCAGTAGAGCAGTGGCTAATGATGCCAACATGCTTTTGTACGACGTAGTTGATTTATTTAAGGAGATTTCCGGTAAAGAATTGGTAGTCCCGGCCTGGATGAATCGTGAATCTGGCTTAACAGGTCTGCAGCAGGCCATTGACCACCTGGTAGAAAAAGGTGTAACTTCTATCGTCATTGCCCCCTGGTTTTTAACTAACGGTCTGCATATTAAAGAAGATATTCCCGAAGAAATTAAACATGCTCAAAGCAGATATCCCTTTCTAACCATAAAATTGGCTAAACCATTAGGGTTAGATCGGCGTTTAGTGGAAGTACTGGCAGAAAGGATTGCTGAAGCAGAATGAATAATAACTTTTTTTTACAACAACCGGAATTAATTGAGCAAAAAAGCATGGAAATCATTGAGAATAGTGTTGATTTATCCAATTTTAATGAGCAGGAAAAAGTAATAGCCCGACGCTTAATCCATGCAACCGGTGACCTCGGTATTGCCTCTGAAATTGTTATCCATCCGCAAGCCATAACTACAGCAAAAGCTTGCTTTGCCAGAAAAACACGGATTATTACTGATGTAGCTATGGTAAAATCAGGCATTAGCCCTGCAAAATTGTCTCGCTATGATATTGAAGTAAAAACATTAATTCATGATAACAACGTGCATCAGTTGGCCAGAGAAAAAAGGATCACTCGGGCCATGGCAGCAATTGAACTTACCAAAACAGAGTGGGCAGGAGAAATTGTGGCTATTGGCAATGCGCCCACTGCTCTTTTCCATTTGCTGGATTTAATAGCTAAAGGAGCTCCGGCCCCTGCCTTAATCATTGGAATTCCCGTTGGTTTTGTCGGTGCTGCTGAATCGAAAGAAGCATTGATTGCTCAGGGGCAAGTTCCCTTTATAACTGTTCGAGGGACTAAAGGTGGCAGTCCCATGGCTGCCGCAGCAATAAATGCTTTATTAACCCTGTAAAGGTGGTAGATATAATGGTTAGGGCATTGATGATCGGAGCACCATATAGTGGAAGTGGAAAAACTACTTTGGTTGCCGGTCTCCTTCATGCCCTTGTACAACAGGGGTATCAGGTACAATCTTTTAAAGTTGGCCCAGACTATATTGATCCCAGTTACCATTCTTTAATAACTGGCCGACCCTGTCGTAATCTTGATTTGTTTTTAATGAACGAAGAAGCGGTTAAGGCTTCTTTTTTTCATAATTCCCGTGGTGCAGATTTTAGTATAATTGAAGGTGTGATGGGGCTTTTTGACGGCATGAGCTACAGCGATTTTGGTTCAACAGCTCATATTGCCAGAATATTATCCATTCCGGTCCTGCTCGTTTGGCCATGTCGAGGATTGGCCCATACAATTATCCCACTGTTAAAAGGTCTTAGCAGCTACGATCCTGAATTAAATATTGCAGGAATAATATTAAACCAGGTAAATTCGGAACAGCATTTTCAACAAATGAAAGAGTTAATTGAAGCTGAAACCAGGATTAAAGTTATCGGAAGTATCGGGAAAAAAAGGGAATTCCAGCTAAATGAACGCCATTTAGGTTTGGTTCCTGCTGTAGAAAATCAGGATTATCTTGCAAGGACCGCAAAGGTAGGAGAATATTTGCGAAAACATCTGGATTGGGAAACTCTTTTTAGTGTTTTTGGGAAATGTAATGAAGAAGTGCTCAAATTTCCCGAGGCCGGTATCGATTTTTCTGATTTAATCATTGCGTATGCTTTCGATGAAGCTTTTAATTTTTATTATCAGGATGCCCTGGATTTGTTGACCAAATGGGGAGTAAAGCTGGTAAAAACCAGCCCGTTACATGATGAACATTTACCAGAAAATATTGATGGTTTAATTATCGGAGGAGGATTTCCAGAACTCTTTATCGAATTATTAAAAGAAAATAGGAATTATATTGCATCTTTAATCGCTCATCATCAGGCTGGAATGCCTATTTACGCTGAGTGCGGCGGTTATATGTACCTGGCCATGGTGAATATTATTCCTGCTAGTGTTGTAATGCAAGAGAGACTAGTAGCTTTGGGATATTATCAGGGTATAACCCTTAATGATAGTATTATTGGTCCAGTTAATACATTAGTCAAGGGACATCAATTCCATTATTCTGAACTAATTCCCTTGGATAAACAATATCCCTGGGCAGCCTCCCTCCATAAACCCAATCGGCATTCCACTGCAGTCCTGGATGGCTATGCTCAAAACAATATTTTTGCTTCTTATCTACATATTCACTGGGGTGGCCAGCCTGATATTGCCTATAACTTTTTATCCAGCTGTTTAAATTGGCAGAGGAGAAGGGTAAAGTGAAAACAAAACCCAGAATAATTATTTTTACTGGAACAGGCAAAGGGAAAACAACTGGTGCATTAGGCTATGTCCTGCCATATGTTAATCAAAAGACAATAAAAATTGTTCAATTTTTAAAAGGCAGCAATTATGCTGCTGAGCAAAATTTAGGAAGCAAACTGGATAATTTGTATTTTTATTCTTTTGGATATGGCTGTTCACAAAGCAACTTAATACGTAGCGGAGAAGGTCACTGTAAAAGCTGCGGAAAGTGTTTCAGAATTAATCGACAAGAACCTGGGTTTGTTTATAAGGCTTGGAGTTTCACAAAAAAAATAGCTAATGATAACAAAACGGATATTCTAATACTAGACGAATTTGCATATGTATTGAAATATAATTTTTTAGATACAACCAGTTTTTTAACTGAGATTTCAACTTGGCCAGCTCATTTAATTATTATTTTGACTGGACGGGTATTCCCGCAAGAAATACTGGATGTTTCTGTTGAGGTATACGAGTTAATCGAAATAAAACATCCTTTTCGACAGGGGATACCCTCCCGTCGCGGTATTGAGTATTAGTGGAGGTGAGTGTTGATGCAAATTCGCTTAGGAAAAATTAATCCTGAGAAAGGCTTTTTCTATTACTACCTGCCTAATTGGACTCTCTCAATGTGGAAATTATTTTACAATATTGATTTTACCCTGCAGGAGATAAGGCTCAAAATTTCAACTGCAACAGACAACTTACTCCTGGAAAAAAGTTTACATAATCCAACCGGCCTCTTTTTTTTTAATTATAAAAACTCCGAGGAACTGAAGATTGAGTATTATTATAACAATAAAAGGTTGTTATCGATAAGCTCAAAAATTGATAGTAAATTAACAGATGATAAAATTTATTTTTCGAGTGGAGGCTGGATAAGTAGAATGGTAGGTGATGGAAATTGAAGAAAGCTTTTTTTGTTTTACATGGTCATTTACCCTGGGTTTTACATTTTCACAATAAAAATTATGAAAAAACCTGGGTTTTTGAAATTACTGCGGAATGCCATTTGCGGTTAATTGAAATTTTACAATGGGTAAATAGGGGAAAAGTTTCCTACTCCGTAAGTCCACCTTTGTTATCCATGTGGCTAAGTGATTATTTTAAAAACGAATTTAACGATTATTTACTAAAGCAAATTTACATAGCTGAACAAGAATACAAGAGAAATAAAGGTACTGATTATGATAATGTTAGTGCGTTTTATCTGGAGTTCTGGCAAAACAGATATAATTTCTGGCAAAAAATTGACAGGGATATTGTTCAAGCTCTCCTGTATCTGAAACACAATGGTAGAATTGAACTCCTAACCTCTGCAGCCTCTCATCCCATCCTGCCTTTACTACCATCAAACCAGTGGATTAATCTTCAAATAAAAGCAGCAAAAGAATTATTTTCTCGGGTGTTTAGTTTTGACCCAAAGTCCTTCTGGTTACCAGAATGTGCAGTAAGCGAAGAATTATTGCCAATTTTGGAAGATAACGGGATTGAGAACATTTTTATTTCTGAACATGCTGCTAATAATCCTGCAAGTTCAATTTTCCGTAAAGGTAAAGTCAATATTTTTCTACGAGACATGGCTACGGCAGAACGGGTTTGGAGCAGAGAATGTGGATACCCCGGTCACCCTTTTTATAGGGAGTATTATCGGGACATAGGCTGGGATATGCCATTAGAACAAATTCGCGAATATCTAAGACCATGGGAATTCCACCGATTTACTGGTTTTAAGTATTTTAGTATCACAGATAAAAACAACCCAAGGAAAGAGATTTATAAATACGATAGAGCTTTGGCTATTACAAATCAACAAGCTTTAGAGTTTATAAACTTTCTAAACCAATATCCCAAAGATAATATTGTTTGTGTTTATGACGCCGAACTCTTTGGCCATTGGTGGTTTGAAGGCCCTGAATGGTTAGCTAAGATTCTATCCCTTTCAGAATCTATCGATTTTACAGCCCCGGAAGCATATCATAGTAATTTTGTTGAAAAAATTGAAGTCACAGATAAAGTCTGTTCTTGTTCCTGGGGTGAAAAAGGGTATTTTGATGTTTGGGTAAATGAAAAAAATGAGTGGATGTATCAAGATTTGATTAGTATCAGCCATATAGTAGAAAGACAAATAGACTATCTTTCCTCAGATGAGAAAGAACTTTTACTTAGACTTATATTGTTATTACAGGCAAGTGATTGGCCTTTCATGGTTTACTATAATTCCGCCAAAGATTATGCCCATTACCGTTACAATACCTACAAAAATGACATTCATTCATTACTTGAAAATAAATCTTTAACTACCGATCAAAAAGAAATCTTATCGTTTTTGCCTGGTATTAGCTTGATAAATCTTTGGCAAGGTTCTAAATTTGTAATTTCCCGTCCCACAGTATTATTATTGGCCTGGGAGTTTCCTCCTATGACTGTCGGCGGACTTGCTACTCATGTCTTTTATTTATCAAAATATTTACAGGATTTTTTGGATGTGCACGTCATCACTCGCGGAAGCAAAAATACAATAGAAAAAAATGGCAATGTCATCATTCATCGTATTGCCTTACCTTCATATGAGGGCCAGGATTTTATCAACTGGATTTTATTGCTAAACCTTGAATTCACTAAATATATTATAAACAATTTTTTATTCAATACTAGTCAGGTTATAATACACGCTCATGACTGGCTTGTAGGCTTAACTGGAATTACCCTCCAGGAAAGACAAGTAGGTCGTTTGATTGCTACTATTCATGCTACCGAACATGGCAGGCAGGGAGGTATTTATAATGAGGTTCAGGCATTAATTCATCATCAGGAAGCCTCTCTGGTAAAAAATGCTTCCGAGGTTATTGCCTGCAGTAATTACATGAAACAGGAAATTACTACCCTGTTTGGAAACGAGGCGAAAATTAATGTCATTCCAAATGGTATTGAAGTTATGACCGTAGGTTTGAATAGAGAGCAAAGGTCAGTGCCGAAAAAATTCATCCTTTTCTTCGGTCGCTTGGTCCCGGAAAAAGGAGTTCAAACCTTAATAGATGCTTTTGCACAAATTCAAGCTGAATATCCTGACTATTATCTTTTGATCGGAGGTAAAGGCTATTATGAGGAAACTCTAAAAAGTAAAGCCGGCAATTCAAAGGCCAGTGGAAAAATCATTTTCCTTGGGTTTTTAGATAATCAGACCCGTGACTTTCTATTAGACAGAGCAGATATAGTTTGTTTTCCCAGTCTCTATGAGCCTTTCGGAATAGTGGCTTTAGAAGCCATGGCTAGCGGCAAGCCAGTGATAGCAGGAAAAACAGGAGGTCTTAGCGAAATAATAGATCATGGAGTTAATGGCTTATTGTTTGTTCCAGGTAATGTTGAAGATTTAATAGCCCAGCTACGAACTTTTTTAAACAACCCTGACTTTGCCGCTCGATGTGGGGAGAATGCCAAATCTAATGTTCTTCAGAATTATAGCTGGAAAAATATTGCCTGGAAAACCTATGAAATCTATAAAAAACATTTGAGAGAGGAGAATTTTAATGAAAAAAATACTAATCCCTATTGATGGTTCAGAACATGCTCAGAAAGCCGCACTATGGGTAAAGAATTTTTTTAAGGATTTCAAAAATGTATCAGTTACTTTTTTACACGTTTCAGATTTACCCAAAGAATTAATGCCTCATAGTTATATGATGGAATCAATTATAGAACCCACTTTAATTGAAGAGATTATCAATGAAAAAAAGGAGCAAGCTTTTAAGAGTGTTGCCGGTGTTTTTGAAGATACAGAAATAAAGACAGAATATGTAAACAAGGTAGGCAATCCCGCTGAAGTTATTGCCCAGGTAGCAGCTACAGAAAATTTTGACCTGGTTGTAATTGGAAGCAGAGGGTTGGGAGAAATAAAGGGAATACTTCTGGGAAGTGTTTCAGACCGCGTAGCTCATATCTGTAAACGTCCAGTCCTAATCGTTAAGTAGGAGGAGCCTGAAATGAGCTATGCAAATATAGACCAAACTTTTACTCTTGCTTTTGAAAATTTAAAAGCTGCATTTCATAACGCAAAGAAACTCGAGACAAGACTATGGGACAAAAATATTACAGTTGACCTTGCTAACGGAAACTTTCAGCCTGAAATAGATACTGTAAGCAAAATCCTTGTCTGCCATTATCTTGGCAGTAAAAGTAGCATGCCCTGGGATGGGCAATGGTTAAGTTTCAAGGAATTGCCTGATGGTGAAATATATAATATACCCTTTCAAAAACGCACTATCTTTCCTTTACTGAAGCTAATAAATGATGAACCATCCAAATTAATTAAACTTAAAGAAAAGCTAAACGGCGAAGAAGGTACCTTTGGGGATATATCAATTATTTTAAACCCTTTCCCTGAGCTATATTTAGCATATATATACTGGCAGGGAGACGAAGAGTTCCCTGCCAATGCCAATATCCTTTTTTCCAGCAATTTTCCGTACTATCTTCCCACCGAAGATTGTGTCGTTCTGGCTAGCTCAGCAATCTGGCAGCTTAAAGGTATTTAAACCCCGGAATCATCTTTCTGGGAACGCTCCTTATTGTTGTTATCTTCATATTTAATAATCCCAAGCTTTTGTAAGATATAGGCAATTTTTAAGGCAATCCTAAGTAAGACGATGGTGATAAAAATTAAATAATATTGTCCAAGTCCAGCAGCTATTCCTAGACCTGCTGCAGCCCAAATATTTGTAGCTGTAGTTAATCCCCTGATTTCACCAAAACCCTGTTTCCATATTACCCCAGCACCTAAAAAGCCAATACCGGATACAATTTGTGCTGCTAAGCGCAGTGGGTCTGTGTTGCGACCTTGAAACTCTTCAGCCAATCCATATGCAGAAATAATAGTCAACATGGCTGAGCTAATACAAACCAGGGCATGAGTCCTGATGCCAGCCGGCTTCCCGGCTTTGGTTCGTTCATAACCAAGGATTGCTCCAGCAATCAAAGCTACTACCATTCTTAATGTAATATCAAAATATCCTAAACTCACTCTATAACCTCCTCTCTCGTTGACATTACTTTTTTAACATGCTACTATTTTGATATATTTGGGTAGGGGAGGGATAAATGGTGCTGGTGATACCGCAAAAATATAGTTTTAGCAATTTTCGACTGGAATCAGGGGCAAATTTGCCATTAGTTGATATAGTATATGAAACATATGGAACACTGTCAAGGGCCAAGGATAATGTTGTCATTGTTTGCCATGCCCTGACCGGCAGTGCCCATGCAGCCGGTTATCACTCTCCTCAGGAAAAAATGCCTGGTTGGTGGGATCCGCTAATTGGCCCTGGCAAAGTACTGGATACGAATCGCTTTTTTATAATCTGTTTGAATATCTTAGGTAGCTGTTATGGTAGTACCGGGCCCGCATCACCACATCCTGATGATGGAACACCCTATGCAATGCGGTTCCCCGTAATTACCATACGAGATATGGTCAGAGCCCATTTTCAAGTTATTAAACATCTGGGAATTGAGAAAATCAGACTGGTAATCGGCGGCTCTCTTGGCGGAATGCAAGCTTTAGAATGGGCCTTGCTCTACCCGGATATGGTAGAAAACCTGATTTGTATAGCAGCACCTGCCCGTCTTTATCCACAGGCAATTGCTTTTAATGAGGTAGGCAGACAAGCAATAATGTCAGATCCAGAGTGGAGACAGGGCAATTATTATCCCGGCAAAGGACCTGTTAATGGTCTGGCGATTGCCAGGATGCTTGGAACCATTACTTATAGAAGTGATTTATCTATGAATCTGCGTTTTGGCCGCAAATCAGCTCCATTACCACCCAATGGCTATTACAGTTTTGACCAGAAATTTGAAGTGGAGACCTATTTACATTATCACGGCCAGGCGTTGGTACAGCGTTTTGATGCTAATTCCTATCTTTATCTGACCAAAGCAATGGATTACCATGATATCTCCTTTAACCGAGGCAAATATGAAGAAATATTTGCCGACATTAAGGCTAAAACTCTTGTGATTGGAATCGATACAGACATTTTATTTCCCACTTATCAACAACAAGAGATAGTAAAAAACATGGTCAAATATTACAGGCCGGCATACTATCGCGAAATAACCAGTCCGCATGGTCATGATGCTTTTTTAATTGAATACAAGCAGTTAGGGAAAATTATAAATGAATTTATTGCTGAGGTGGCTCCATGAATATTGGCATTGATATTGATGGTGTCCTCGCAGATTCTGTTACCCAGTGGTTAAATGTCATGAACAAATATTTTGGCCAAAACAAAAAGTATGAAGAACTATATACATACAGATTTGAAAAAGTATATAATGTAACCTGGGAAGAAATGGATCGCTTTTTTCGCACTAATCAGGAAATCCTTCTGTCAAATCTGTCTCCTATACCCAACTCTGTGTCAGCTGTTAAAAAGCTCAAAATCTGGGGACACAAAATTTATTTAGTTACAGCCCGTCCCAGGCAATACCAGCATTTAACTACAAAATGGTTGAAAGAACACCAGGTAGAATACGATCAGTTAATCATGACAGATTTTCAGTGTAAGGCTGATTATTGTCAGGAGTTGCAATTAAAAGTATTCATCGATGACTCATTGGATAATGCCATGGCCATAGCCTCTAGAGGTATTAAAGTCTTTTTGTATAATGCCCCTTATAATCAAGGCCATTTTCCGGACAACCTGCAAATTCTAAGGAAAAATTCCTGGTCTGAGATTCTGACCGAAGTAAAAAAAATGCGGTGAGTTTTTACCGCATTTTTTTATTTTAGGGGTTGCAATTTTACTCGCAATATGTTGTAATATATTCATTGTAAAGAAGGGAGTGAACAACATGGCTTTGACTCAACATCGTACACCCATTTTTACAGCAGTTCAACAATATGTCAACGAAGGCACCATCCCATTTCATGTACCTGGTCATAAACAGGGTAGAGGTCTAAAAGAGTTTACCGAATATGTTGGTCCTAATGTAATGAAAATTGATTTAACGTGCTTTGAAGGCACTGATAATATATGCAATCCTCTTGATACTATTAAAGAAGCTGAAACCCTGGCGGCAGAAGCTTATGGTGCTGATTATGCCCACTTTCTTGTAAATGGCACTACCTCTGGCATCCAAGCCATGATAATGACCGTCTGCCAGCCTGGAGATAAAATTATTTTACCAAGAAATGCTCATAAATCAGCAATTGGAGGTTTAATCCTTTCCGGGGCCCAACCAATTTATGTTCAACCGGAAATCAGCAAGGAACATGGGATTGCCCTGGGTGTGACCCCGGAAAAAATCCGTGAAGCTTTGGCCCTTCATCCCGACGCAAAAGCTGTTTTTCTGGTAAACCCCACTTACTATGGTTTTACCTCTAATCTGGCCGAAATTATAGAAATTGCTCATAGTTATGATATTCCTGTTCTAGTAGATGAAGCTCATGGAGCTCATCTTCCTTTCCATCCCGAGTTGCCTCCTTCTGCCATGTCATTGGGAGCAGATATGAGTGCAGCCTCAACCCATAAAATGGCGGGTAGCTTAACCCAAAGCTCATTGTTGCTAGTACGAGAAGGGTTGATCGACAATAAACGCGTTAAAGCAGTTTTAAACTTGACTCAGACGACCAGCCCCAGCTATATTCTCCTGGCATCAATTGATGTGGCCAGAAAACAAATGGCTTTATATGGCAAACAGTTGTTGGACAAAACCCTTTTGCTGGCAAACCACTTGCGAACTGAGCTGTCCAAACTACCCGGCCTAACATTGATCGGGGAAGAAATGCTGGGCAATCCAGGTTGTTATGGCTGGGACCCTACTAAAGTCGCTGTCAATGTCCGGGCCCTTGGACTCTCAGGGTTTGAAGTAGAACATATTTTGCGCCATAAATATCGGATTCAAGTAGAACTGGCCGATTTGTACAATGTACTCTTCTTGGTCTCAGTTGGCGATACTGATGAAACCATTAATATGTTAATTGAAGCAATGACAGATCTGGTTAAGAGTAGACCAGTTCAAAAAGTAACCAAGTTTGGTTTAAATTTGCCGAAAACACCAGAATTTGTTGTCTCCCCTCAGACTGCTTTCCATAGCCCGACTTACCATGTAGAGCTGGATGAGGCAGAAGGCGAGATAGCGGCCGAAATGATCATGGCTTACCCGCCGGGTATCCCCATTATTTGCCCGGGGGAGAGAATTACTAGAGAAATAATTGAATACGTACGGCTGCTTAAAAATGAACATTGTAGTTTGCAAGGCACAGAAGACCAGTATATCAATAAAATAAAGATACTGGCTAATCGAGAACAATTTGAGCAACTGGAAACCGCAAATTCAGCAGGTTAAAAATTCAAGGCTGTCTCAGAAGAGACAGCCTAATTAATTTTATGCCGCATTTTTATTTTCAGATCTTTGCGAACCCCAGCAGGAATAAACCTGGCTTCCCTGGGCCGAGGAATCCCTGTGCGCTTGTACAACTCTGTAGAAAATTCTTCCCTGCCAAAATCAATTTTGTTTCTGAATTTATTTTTTTTATTCGGCATACTACAGCACCCCTTTCAGCATTATTTTCTGCGGGCGCTGTAGTCTTTATACTTTTCAATTAAAATGGTATTATTGTATATATATGCGATTTCAGGGATTAATGTTTCATTACCAGTCTGGCCAGGTAAATCCTGTTCAGGGTTGCGACTGAAAACTGAACCGATTCTAATTTGCTGAGGTCGAAAGGAATAGGCCATGATCGTGGCATTGGCATTACCGGTTGCACCAGCATGGACAATTCCTTTGATTGTACCAAAAACACATATATTGCCGGCAGAAACTAATTCAGCATTAGGATTTACATCCCCGATCAAAACGATGTCTCCGTTGCTTTCAACACGACATCCAGAGCGCAAAGTACCTTTAATGTATTCAACACCAGTTTCATTCTTTATATCAGTTGCTTGTGCAGCTAAAGTCCTTTGGGAGAAATTATGCCAGATAACCTGCGATTCGGATTGCGGAATCAAGCCATGATTAAGACAAATTTTTTCAATATCTTCTTTAATTCCATCATCAATCACACTACCAGATCTAGTCGCTACAGCAAAAGTAGCTCCTTTAAAAAATCCCCGAGCTTGTTGCATTTTTCGTTCGATATCTTTCAGTAATATTTTTTTATCCAGGTTTTCATCTATTAATATTACAAGACCATTTTTGGTTCCCTTGATACTGACACCTTCATACATTTTGGTTTAACCTCCTTCCTACAACAATTGACTATTCGAGCAAAATAGCCATTTTCCTGCTCAGTGTCGAAAAAATAAAGTTATTGCAGAGGAGGCACCTAAAATGAAGCAATTAATTGGTACCAGTCCGGCGATTAAAGAAATAAATCACCTAATTACTCAGATTGCGACAAAAGGTTCCACTGTTTTAATCAGAGGAGAGTCAGGTACAGGAAAGGAACTGGTAGCTAATTTGATCCATCATTTTAGTTACCGTCGCTTTAATTCTTTAGTTAAGATTAACTGTGCAGCTATACCTGAACATTTGTTGGAAGCCGAGTTATTTGGATATAGTGAAGGTGCTTTCACCGGGGCCAAAAAAGGAGGAGCTGTTGGCAAATTCGCCCAAGCCCATAAAGGTACAATCTTTCTAGATGAGATTGGTGATTTGAGTTTTTCGACTCAGGCTAAATTATTGCGGGTAATTCAGGAAAAAGAGATCATTCCCATCGGGAGCGAGAGCAGCATTAAGCTTGATGTAAGAATAATAGCAGCAACTAACGCCAATTTAGAAATAATGGTCAAGGAAGGTAAATTTCGTGATGATCTCTTTTATCGCCTGAATGTCGTAAGTATTTATATCCCTCCATTACGGGAGCGAAAAGAGGATATTCTACCACTTACAACTAGTTTCATTACTGAGTTTAATGAAAAATTTAACATATCCATAAATGGAATCGATAACAAGGTAAAACACATTTTTTTGAACTACGATTGGCCAGGTAATATCAGGGAGCTAAAGAATACACTGGAATATGCTTATAATATAGTAGATGGTAATATTATAAAAACTAAACATTTGCCCAAGTATATTTTAGCTAACACGAATACTGCCATTACCTCAAATAATTATTTCAGCCAAATTGGTCAACGATCGTTGACAGAAATCGTGGATGATTTTGAAAAGGAATTAATCCAACAAGCATTGATTAAATGTACAGGGAACAAAGCTAAAGCCGCTGAACTACTAGGTTTAAGCCGGCCTGGTCTTTATAAAAAGTTACAAAAACATGGCTTAATCTAAAGCGTTATTCAACTGTATAGAACTATTGACGCAAGGCATATCCCAATTCTAATAAGGGATATGCCTTTTTATATTGTCAGCTAATGTCACCATTGTTTACATCTTCGCCATATTATAAAAATCCAGTTTAAACTCAAACTGTTACCATTCATCTTCAAATAATGCATTTCGGGACAAAATTTTGACATTTCACTCTTTTTAGACTTTTGTGGCATGTCTTTTGCTTAATAATCAGGTGTAATAAACCAAGAGGGAGGTATTACCATTGAAAATCGTTGTATTGATGAAACAGACTTTTGACACAGAAACAAGAATCTCTCTAGATGCAAATGGTAAAATCGATAGTACTGGCGTCAATTATGTTGTTAACCCATACTGTGAGTTTGCTGTTGAGGAAGCACTAAGAATTAAAGAGCGTTTGGGTGAAGGAGAGGTAATTATCTTATCCGCTGGTCCTGATCGAGTCGAAAGTGCAATCAGACAATGCCTGGCAATGGGAGCTGACCGGGGTGTGCTGATTAATGATCCCGCCCTGGAAAATGGAGATGAGTATACTTACGCTCTTGCTTTAGCAAAGGCATTACAAACCATGGAGTATGATCTAGTACTGGCCGGATTTCAGGCTGTAGATGATGGTTCCGCTCAAGTTGGACCAAGAGTTGCACAGCTTTTAGATATACCGCAGGTTACTATTGTTACCAAGATAGAAATAGAAGATAAAAAAGCCGTAGTAACCAGAGAAATCGATGACGGTGTTGAAATCATCGAAGTACCTTTGCCAGCCCTCTTTACCGCGCAACAAGGCCTGGCTGAACCAAGGTATCCTTCCATGAAGGGAATTATGCAAGCCAAGAAAAAGCCTTTACAGGTATTGACTTTGCAAGATATCGGCGTATCCCCTGACGAAGTGGGCGCCAGTGGCGCCAGAGTAAAAGTTGAAGAATTTTCTTTGCCAGCTCCACGGCAAGCCGGAAAAATTATTGGTGGCGATCCCAGGGAAGCTGCAGTAGAACTCGTTAAATTATTAAGAACTGAAGCAAAAGTGATATAACGGGGAGGGTAAGGTAATGGCAGGAGTACTGATTTTTGCCGACCAAAAAGAAGGTAAATTTAGAAAAGTAATTTTTGAAATGCTGGGTGAAGGCCGTAAACTGGCTGACCACCTAGGTGAAGAATTACAGGCTGTTTTAATGGGGCAAAACGTTGAAGAATACGCTACCGTTTTAGGGGAAGCAGGAGCAGATAAAGTTTTTGTGATTGATGACCCTCTCTTAGCCAACTATACCACCGACGGATTTGCAAACGCCCTGGTTAAACTGATTTCAACAGAAAATCCATCTATAGTTCTGTTCCCTAATAATGCTGTTGGTAAGGATTTGGCTCCAGCGGTGGCTCAAAAATTAAATGCCGGTCAAGCTTCCGATGTAATTGCTATCGAATATGATAATGGATTACGCTTTAAGCGGCCTATTTATGCAGGCAAGGCTTTTGCCCATGTTAGTTTTACATCTAATAGAACCATGATTGTTACCATTCGGCCCAAAGCTTTTGAAGCTGCTACACCTCAGCCCGGCAAACAGCCAGCAATTGTGCGTTATGCCAGTGAGCTAGATGCCAGCAGTTTAAGGCAAATAGTTAAAGATGTAGTCAGAAAAGCATCAGGACGCGTCGAGCTCACCGAAGCAGATATTGTGGTGTCCGGTGGACGTGGTATGAAATCAGCAGAAAATTTCAAGATTCTGGAGGAACTGGCTGATGTGCTCGGTGCTGCTGTTGGTGCTTCCCGCGCTGCAGTTGATGAAGGTTGGCGCGAGCCCCAGTATCAGGTAGGGCAAACAGGTAAGGTAGTATCACCTACCCTCTATATAGCCTGCGGTATTTCCGGTGCAATTCAGCATCTGGCCGGGATGAGCAGTTCCAAATATATTGTAGCCATTAATAAAGATCCTGAAGCAGAGATTTTTAAAGTTGCCGACTATGGTATTGTAGCCGATCTTTTCGAAGTTGTGCCAGTATTAACCGAAGAATTCAAAAAAGCTCTGGCAGAATAAAAAAGAGAAAGAAGGCCAGCCGAAAGATAGGGGGTATATTTTCTGGAAAGGAGGGCGTTCTACGTGGTTCCAAGCAGACAACTTGGCATGTATCATGAACAATATATCGTTATGTGGTCCCTCTTGGTATTAACATTAATTGTCTTTGCTAAAGGAATTTACGAAAGATACAAAGTTTGGCAGGTTGGGCAGCCTGAAAAGAGATGGCAAAGTGAGCATACCAGCTGGAAACGTTTTTTATCCAATAGTTTTGGTCACTTGCGCCTATTAAGGGATAAATATCCTGGTATAATGCACTGGCTGATTTTCTGGGGATTTGTGGTTTTTGCGATCGGTACCTTATCTGTCATGTTAGAAGAAGATTTTAAAATTCCGATTTATCGTGGCTCATATTATCTTGTCTTATCCTTCTTACTGGATATCTTTGGTGCCGGTGCCATCGTTGGCTTGCTCATGGCTTTATGGAGAAGGTATGTAATTAGACCTCCAAGGTTGGACTCAAACCCAGATGATGGTGTTGCCTTACTGTTAATACTTGGTATTATTGTCACCGGTTTTATATTAGAAGGACTTCGTATCAGTTTCACTAAAGATCCCTGGGCTGGATGGACGCCAGTTGGATTCATGCTTGCAAAGTCTTTTTCTCAAATGGCTGAAACAGCCCAGAGAAATTTGCATCAAGTAATCTGGTGGATACATTTGTTACTAACCTTTGGTTTTATCGCCTATATTCCGCACTCCAAGTTGTTTCATATCATTACTGGCTCACTTAATCAGTATCTGGCTAAAGATAAAGCAGCACAGGCCCTTGTACCATTGAACCTGGAAGATGAAAATATTGAACAATTTGGCATTGCCGACATCCAGCAATTTACCTGGAAACAGTTAATGGACGGAGATGCCTGTATTCGCTGTGGCCGCTGTCAGGATAACTGTCCTGCCCATTTAACCCAAAAACCCCTTTCTCCGAAGAAATTCACTCAGGACCTAAAAAATCACCTCTATGAGAGGGTAGAAAAATTCAGACAAACTAATGAAGAGATTGGTGGACTGGCACTGGTCCCTGAGGTTATCGAAGAAGATGTAGTTTGGTCTTGCACCACTTGCCGTTCCTGTGAAGAACAGTGTCCTGTTTTTGTTGAGCATGTACCCAAAATCGTTGACTTGCGCCGAAATTTGGTAATGATGGAGAGCAATTTCCCTTCAGAAGCCCAGCTGGCCTTTAGGGGCATGGAAAATAATGGCAATCCCTGGAACATCGGCTGGAAATCCCGGGCTGATTGGGCTCAGGAATTAAGTGTTCCTCTTCTGGTTGAAGATAGTGAGGTGGAATATCTATACTGGCCAGGTTGTAGTGGTGCTTTTGATAACCGAAATAAAAAGGTTGCCATAGCAGTAGTTAAATTATTGCAAAAGGCTGGCGTATCTTTTGGTATTTTAGGGACCGAAGAAAAATGTTGCGGTGATTCAGCCCGACGTCTTGGCAATGAGTATCTCTTTCAAAACCTGGCTCAAGAAAATATTGAGACTATGAATGGTTATGGAGTAAGGAAAATCATAACTTCTTGTCCCCACTGTTATAACACGATTAAAAATGAATACCCCCATTTTGGCGGAAATTATCAAGTTTACCACCATTCAGAATTTTTGGCTCAATTGCTCAAAGAAGGAAGACTCAAACCTCAGAAAAAATTGGATTTACAATGTACCTACCATGACTCCTGCTATCTTGGGCGTTACAACGATATCTATACAGAGCCTAGAGCTATCCTTGATACTATCACCGGTCTAGCCGTATTGGAAATGGAACGTAACAGGGAAAAGGGCTTTTGTTGCGGTGCCGGCGGCGGCAGGATGTGGCTTGAAGAACATATTGGTAAAAGAATTAACTTGGAAAGAACAGAACAGGCTTTAACGACTGGAGCCAATACCATTGTAACCGCTTGTCCCTTCTGTTTAACAATGTTAGAAGATGGTACCAAAATGAAAAATGTAAATGAAACCATCAAGACAAAAGATTTAGCTGAGTTATTATGGGAAAGTTTAAATTAAATACATTGGGGGGTAGGGAAATGAAAGAAGTAGCCATTGTAAGCGCTGTACGTACTCCGATTGGCACTTTTGGAGGCAGTTTAGCCGGAATTCCGGCCGTACAGCTAGGAGCAACTGTAATAGCTGAAGCCATTAGAAGAATTAATCTCGAGTTTTCACAAGTAGATGAAGTTATTATGGGTAATGTTCTGCAAGCTGGCCTGGGTCAAAATCCTGCGCGCCAGGCAACGATTTCGGCTGGCTTACCGCTGGAAACTCCGGCAATTACCATCAACAAGGTCTGTGGCTCAGGTTTAAAAGCCGTTGCCTTAGCTGCCCAAAGCATTATGACAGGAGATAACGAAATCGTAATCGCTGGCGGCATGGAGAATATGAGCAGCGCTCCATATCTTTTGCCTAATATTAGAAATGGTGTGCGAATGGGGAACAGCCAGGTAGTAGATAGCATGATCAAAGATGGCTTGTGGTGTGCATTTACCGATGTCCATATGGGCATTACAGCCGAAAATATTGCGGCAAAGTATGGAATCACCAGAGAAGAACAGGACAACTTTGCTTTGCAAAGCCAGCAGAAAGCTGCTGCTGCCATTCAAGCCGGCAAATTCCAGGCTGAAATTGTTCCCGTTAACATCCCACAAAAAAAGGGCGAACCGATTATTTTCAGTCAAGATGAACACCCTCGTCCCAATACCACTCCGGAAGCTCTGGCTAACTTAAAACCAGCTTTCAAGAAAGATGGTACTGTGACTGCTGGTAATGCTTCTGGAATAAATGATGGAGCAGCAGCATTCGTTTTAATGTCAGCGGAAAAAGCGCAGGCATTAGGTTTCAAACCACTAGCAATGATTCGTTCCTATGCATCAGCTGGTGTAGATCCTGCTATTATGGGAATTGGTCCGGTTCCTGCCACACTTAAAGCCTTAAAGAAAGCAGGTCTAAGCATTCAGGATATTGGGCTCGCTGAAGCCAATGAAGCTTTTGCCGCTCAGGCTTTAGCAGTAATGAAGGAATTGGAATTGAATCCCAATCTTACCAATGTAAACGGGGGAGCTATTGCTTTAGGTCATCCTATAGGGGCGTCGGGGGCTAGAATACTGGTTACATTAGTATACGAATTACTGCGTCGCAATACAAAATATGGTTTAGCTACACTGTGTATTGGCGGTGGTCAAGGTATTGCCATGATTATTGAGAAGGTTTAAGCTGTAAGGAGGCGGTAAGATGGCAGCATATAAAAGCTTATCCCAGCTTACCTGGAGCATTCTGTCATCCCGCAAAACCAAATCCAATTATATACCACCATCCAGTACAAACATCGAGGAACTAACCGACGGTCAGAGAGAATCGGCCAAAAAAGCAATAGAGTGGCTAATTTCGAAAGCCCCCCATACAGTTACAGAAATAGCTGAACATTTTGAAATGTCGACTGTTTTAGTTGCTGTCCTTGTTAGTGAGCTGATAAAAGCTGGAAGAATCCGGGTGCAAGCAGCTAATCCTGAATTGTTGGAGCTTAATGAAAACAACTAGGAGGTGAGTGAATTGGCAGAAACAGTAATAGTTAGTGCAGCCCGAACCCCTTTTGGTAAGCTTGGTGGCGGGCTTGCCCCCCTGTCTGCTACAGACTTGGGTGGAATTGCCATTGCTGAGGCAATAAAACGGGCTGGTATCCCAGCCGATCATATTGATAATGTAATCATGGGCATGGTTTTACAGGGGGGAGCTGGTCAAATCCCCAGTAGACAGGCAACGAACAAAGCTGGATTACCCTGGGAAACCCCATCAGAAACTATCAATAAAGTCTGTGCCAGTGGTTTAAGGGCTGTTACTATGGCAGATCAACAAATTCGCAGCGGTGACGCCAGCATTATCGTTGCTGGTGGCATGGAAAGTATGTCCAATGCCCCCTATTTCCTTAAAAAAGCCCGCTGGGGTTATCGCATGGGTCATGATGAATTAATAGATCTAATGGTACATGATGGTTTATGGTGTGCTTTCCATAACCGGCATATGGCAGTACACGGAAGTGTTGTAGCTGCAGAATATGGTATCAGCCGGGCTGAACAGGATGAATGGGCGCTTCGAAGTCATAATCTGGCAATTAAAGCTATTGATTCCGGGATAATGGCACAAGAGATTATTCCCGTTACTATTCCGCAAAAAAAAGGTGATCCCAAAGTAATAATTACAGATGAAGGGCCAAGGCGAGATACCTCTCTTGAACAACTGGCAAAATTACCGCCCGTTTTTGACAAAAACGGTACTGTTACAGCCGGCAATGCTCCAGGTGTTAATGATGGTGCTGGAGCTATGGTGTTGATGAGTTCCGACAAAGCCAAAGAACTGGGTGTTCAACCTCTGGCTAAAATAATCGGGCACGCTTTTGTTGCTCTAGAAGCCCAGTACATTGCCACTGCCCCGGGACACGCTGTTAATAAATTACTGCAAAAAAATAATCTTAAAATATCTGATATAAACCTATTGGAAATCAATGAAGCATTTGCGGCAGTTCCCTTGGTTAGCCAGAAAATTGCAAACTGGAATCCTGAATTAGTTAATGTAAACGGAGGAGCAGTAGCCTTAGGTCATCCCATAGGCGCCTCCGGAGCAAGGATAATTATGACTCTAATTTATGAACTGAGACGGCGTGGTGGCGGCTACGGTATTGCCGCTATCTGTTCCGGTGCTGCTCAAGGTGATGCTGTTTTAATAAAAGTAGATTAATTAATTGATTGGGGGTAGAGGGACATGGAGATTAAAAAGGTAATGGTTGTTGGAGCCGGACAGATGGGCAGCGGAATAGCTCAGGTAGCTGCTCAGGCAGGCTACCAGGTAATTTTGAATGATATTAAACCGGAATTTGTTGAAAGAGGCCTTTCTGTAATTACAAAAAACTTAGCCAGAAATGTGGAAAAAGGTAAAATTACTGAAGATGAGAAAAATGAAATCCTTGGTAGACTAACCAGATCCATTTCCTTAGAAGACGCTCATGACGTAGATATTGTGATTGAAGCTGCAGTAGAAAAAATGGAAATTAAAGCTGATATTTTCCGTAAACTGGACGAAATTACACCAGCCCATGCTATTTTGGCAACCAACACCTCTTCATTACCAATTACTGAAATCGCTGCCTGCACAAGACGACCGGAGAAGGTTATAGGCATGCACTTTATGAATCCGGTTCCTGTAATGAAGCTGGTGGAAATCATTAAAGGTTTGGCGACCGACCAGGAAGTCTATAAAATTGTGGAAAACATGAGTATTAAAATGGGAAAAGTTCCTGTGGAAGTTAATGATTCACCGGGTTTTGTTTCTAACCGGGTCTTGTTGCCAATGATCAATGAAGCAATTTACTGTGTGTACGAAGGAGTAGCTACTCCGGAAGCTGTCGACCAGGTGATGAAACTTGGTATGAATCATCCCATGGGACCCCTGGCTCTGGCAGATTTAATCGGTTTAGATACCTGCTTATCCATTATGGAAGTTCTTTATGAAGGCTTTAAAGATTCCAAATATCGCCCCTGTCCCTTGCTGCGGAAAATGGTTAAAGCCGGTTGGCTGGGCCGTAAAACAGGCAAAGGTTTCTATGATTATTCCAACTAATGTAGTAGGGGTGGTAAAAGATGCAATTCAATAATTTACTGGTTCAAAAAGAAAATAATCTGGCTATTCTAACCATTAATCGCCCTGCTGCTTTAAATGCCCTTAATGCGGACACCCTCCATGAGCTGGGGCAAGCAATTCAAATGTTAACTGAAGACCAGGAAGTTAAAGTCATTATCTTGACCGGGGCAGGAGAAAAGGCTTTTGTAGCAGGCGCTGATATTGCTTTTATGCAGCAACTGGACCCCATTGCGGCAAGGCAGTTTGCCTTAACCGGCCAAATGGTATTTAATCAGATTGAATCCTGTCCTAAACCTGTGATTGCTGCTATTAATGGTTACGCCTTAGGAGGCGGCTGTGAGCTGGCAATGGCCTGTGATATCAGAATAGCCAGTGAAAAAGCCAAATTTGGCCAACCGGAAGTCAATCTGGGAGTCATTCCTGGTTTTGCTGGCACCCAGCGTTTGGCTCGGTTGGTTGGTAAAGGTAAAGCTAAAGAACTGATCTTTACAGGGGATATGATCGATGCCCAGGAGGCTTATCAGATTGGCTTAATTAATCAAATCGTCCCTCATGATCAGCTAATGGACCAAACAAAAAAAATGGGACTAAAAATTGCTAACAAAGCTCTAGTAGCGGTTCAACTGGCAAAAAGGGCTATCAATGAAGGTTTGGAAATGCCTTTAGAACAGGCAAACTATCATGAAGCTAATTACTTTGGCTTGTGCTTTGCAACAAATGATCAAAAAGAAGGGATGGCCGCCTTTTTGGCAAAAAGACCACCACAGTTTCAAGGCAAATAAATCACGTGGGGAGTAGGGGATTCATATGAATTTTGATCTCACGGAAGAACAACTATTGCTAAAAAGAATGGTCAGAGAATTCGCTGAAAACGAACTCGCACCCAAAGCCGCATACTGGGATGAAACCGGAACCTTCCCCCGGGAAAATCTCAAAAAAATGGCTGAACTTGATTTAATGGGCATGCCTTTTCCCGAAACGGTAGGCGGAGCGGGAATGTCCGTACTGGATTATGTCCTAGTATTAGAAGAAATCGCTAGAGTTTGCCCAACAACAGCAGTAATACTAGCCGTTCACACTTCAGTAGGGACTATGCCGATTTACCTTTTCGGTAATCAACAGCAGAAGGAAAAATATTTAACAAAACTTTGCCGTGGCGAATACCTGGGAGCTTTTGCCCTCACCGAACCAACTGCCGGCTCTGATGCCACCAAAATCAAATGTTCTGCTGAAGACAAAGGGGATCACTACATTGTAAATGGTACCAAGATTTTCATTACTAATGCCGGTGAAGCCGATGTTTACTGCACTTTTGTTGTTACAGACAAAACCAAGGGCCATCATGGTATTAGTTGTTTACTTATAGAAAAAAATACTCCTGGTTTTAAAGTAGGAAAGATCGAAAAGAAAATGGGTCTTAATGGTTCCAAAACCGGTGAGTTGATATTTGAAAATGCTATAGTTCCAAAAGAAAATTTACTGGGCCAAGAAGGTGAAGGGTTCAAGATCGCCATGTCTCTTTTAGATGGTGGCAGAATTGGGATCGGAGCCCAGGGAATAGGGATTGCCCAGGGAGCATATGATTATGCTTTAGCTTACACAAAAGAACGCAAACAATTTGGCCAACCCATCAGTAATTTTCAAGCTATTCAATTTAAGCTGGCTGATATGGCAACCAGAATTGATGCTGCCCGACTTCTAGTTTATCAGGCTGCCTATTTGCGGGATCAAAAACTGCCTCATAGCAAACAGGCCAGTATGGCCAAAATGTATGGAACCGATACTGCAATGTGGGTAGCAACAGAAGCAGTACAAATTCTTGGTGGCTACGGGTATATCAGGGAATACCCGGTAGAGCGGTATTTCCGTGATGCCAAAATTACGCAAATCTATGAGGGTACAAACCAGATCCAGCGTCTGGTAATTGCGAAAAATATATTAAAGTAACAAGGGGGTAGAGGATTTTGATTTTCAAGCTCACAGAAGAACAGGAAATGTTACGCAATATGGTCCGGGATTTTGCAGAAAAGGAATGTGGACCTACTGCAGCCGAAAGGGATGAAAAAGAAACTTTTGATCGGTCTATTTTTGATAAAATGGCCGAACTGGGACTTACCGGGATTGTGTTCCCCGAAGAATATGGTGGTGCTGGTGCTGATTATATAAGTTATGCTATCGCCGTCGAGGAACTTTCCCGGGTAGACGCTTCAGTTGGTGTCACTCTGTCCGCCCATACTTCCTTAGGCTCCAACCCCATTTACAAATTTGGGACTGAAGAACAGAAACAAAAATACCTGGTACCCTTAGCCGAGGGCAAGAAAATGGGCGCTTTTGGTTTAACTGAACCCTTCGCTGGTTCTGATGCTGGAGGTACCAGAACTACCGCCGTACTTGATGGTGATGAATGGGTTCTGAATGGTACGAAAATCTTTATTACCAATGGCGGAGAAGCTGAAATATATGTTGTCTTTGCCATGACCGATAAAGAAGCTAAACCCAAACACAAAGGCATAAGTGCTTTTATCGTGGAAAAAGGCACACCTGGTTTCACTTTCGGTAAAAAAGAACACAAACTGGGTATTCGTTCATCACCGACCATGGAGCTGGTTTTTGACAACTGTCGTATCCCAAAAGAAAATCTTCTGGGACAACTGGGTGAAGGGTTTAAAATAGCCATGGTAACCCTGGATTATGGAAGAATTGGTATTGCTGCTCAGGCTTTAGGCATTGCCCAGGGTGCATATGAAGCAGCCTTAAATTATGCTAAAGAAAGAAAACAATTCGGTCAGCCTATTGCCAATTTCCAGGCAATTCAATTTATGTTAGCAGATATGGCTACTGAAATTGAGGCTGCCAGATTATTAGTTTACCGTGCTGCATATCTGGCCAGTCAGGGGGTAAGAATCAGCAAAGAGGCTGCCATGGCCAAAATGTATGCCTCAGATGTAGCAATGAAAGTAACAACCAATGCTGTACAAATCTTTGGCGGTTATGGCTATACCCGTGAATTCCCGGTAGAACGCATGATGCGGGATGCTAAAATAACCCAGATCTATGAAGGTACAAATGAAATTCAACGGGTAGTTATTAGTGCTAATATTTTAAAGGAATAGGGTTGGAGGTTTGCCTTCAACCCCTTTTCCCATTGAAAGGAGATTGTACCCTTGTGTGCAATCAGCGCGGAATAATCTGGACCATTACCGGAGACGGCAAAGGCAAAACTACAGCTGCTTTAGGTCAGGCTCTCAGAGCACTAGGGCATAACCAAGCGGTTGCAATTATTCAATTTCTTAAGGGTAGTAATATCTATGGTGAATACAGGTTTCTTCAGCAATTAGCAAATAAGCAGCTACTGATAAAACAGGTTGGTTTGCCGACCTTTGTGCGCAAAAACATTGCTGACCAGATCGATCAAGATTTGGTACTCCGGGGTTGGTTCCTGGCCCGGTCTCTGATTGAAACATCCTATAATCTGGTCATTCTCGATGAGATTAATGTCGCCCTTGATTATGGTCTTTTAGCGATAGAAGACGTTATAAAAACCTTAACTACTAGACCTGCCACCGTTAGCATTATTCTTACGGGTAGAAATGCACCCCAGGAAATTCTGGCAATTAGTGATACAGTGAGTATTATAACCAATGGAAAACACCACTATGAACAGGGGCTTATGGCCCAGGCGGGAATTGAATTCTAGCCCAGTTAGGCGGTGAAAAAATGCACTCGTTAGTTGAAGGGTTGTTGCAGGGTAATAAACGCAGTGCGGCAAAATTGATCACTATCATTGAAAACCAAGAGCCGCAAAAAGAAGAAATGTTAGCCCAAATCTTTCCTCATACCGGTAATGCTTTTATTATTGGCATTACTGGCTCACCTGGAGCAGGCAAAAGCTCTCTGGTAGACTCCTTGATTCGAACTATCCGCTCCGAAAATAAAACCGTAGGTATTATCGCTGTGGACCCATCCAGTCCCTTTACAGGTGGAGCTCTGTTAGGAGACCGCATACGCATGCAAGAGCACGCTTTAGATCCAGGAGTTTTTATCCGCAGCATGGGCACCCGCGGCAGTTTAGGAGGTTTAGCCCATACTACCAGAGATGCTCTGCGAGTTTTGGATGCTATGGGGATCGATGTTATCTTAATAGAAACTGTGGGAGTAGGCCAATCAGAACTGGATATTATGAACGTGGCTGACACCACCGTCGTAGTCCTCACCCCTGGAGCAGGGGATCACATCCAGACAATAAAAGCCGGAATCATGGAAATTGCCGATGTTTTCGCCGTTAACAAGGGAGACTTACCCGGAGCAGATAAAGTCGTGACTGAAGTAGAAGCAATGCTGGATTTAGGCTGTCATACTAGCTGGCGCCCTCCAGTCATCAAAACTTCAAACTTAAAACAGCAAGGAATAAACGAACTTTGGGAAGCTATCAATAAACATAAACAATTCTTAATAGCTAATGGGTTATGGGAAGAAAACAGAAAAAAAAGGTTTGAACAAGAGGTATTAGAGATTGTGGAACTGGAACTGCGGAAAACAATTCACAAAAAAGTGGTAGATACCCCATTAATGCATGAAATTTTACAACAAGTACTTGAAAGAAAACTTGCTCCTTACAATGCAGCGATCAGTATTATTCGTCAAGGGTTAAATTTGAAAATATAAAGGTTAGAAGGGAGTTGGCGTTGCATGAATAAAGAAAATTTTAATAAGTGGCAAGAAAAATTTACTAACGCTGCAAAACGAGATTCTTCTTTTACTACTGTATCAGGTCTGCCTATCAATCCTCTTTATACCCCAGCCGATGTAGCTAATTTTGATTATGAAAAAGATTTGGGTTACCCTGGTGAATTTCCTTATACTCGTGGTGTACAAACCACCATGTATTTGGGTAGATTATGGACTATGCGCCAGTTTGCCGGTTTTGCGACAGCAAAAGAATCCAATCAGCGCTATAAATTTCTTCTTTCTCAAGGCCAAACTGGCTTAAGTGTGGCATTTGACATGCCCACCATAATGGGATATGATTCCGACCATCCCAGAGCCTATGGAGAAGTTGGCCGGGTTGGGGTAGCCATTGATTCTCTCCAGGATATGGAGATCTTATTTGATGGAATTCCTTTAGATAAAGTAAGCACTTCAATGACTATTAATGCTCCAGCTTCTGTAATCTGGTCAATGTATATAGCAACTGCCGAGAAACAGGGAGTACCATCCCATAAACTAACCGGTACCATCCAAAATGATATCTTAAAAGAATATATAGCTCAGAAATCCTGGATCTTCCCCCCGGAACCTTCTATGCGCCTGATTACCGATATCTTTAAGTTTGCTAAAGATCATGTGCCAAAATGGAATACTATTAGTATTAGTGGTTACCACATTCGTGAAGCTGGTTCTACTGCCGTTCAAGAATTAGCATTCACCCTGGCTGACGGTTTTGCCTATGTAGAAGCTGGCATCGCAGCTGGCTTAGATGTTGATGACTTTGCTCCTCGTCTCAGTTTCTTCTTCAATGCCCATCTCGACTTTTTCGAAGAAATTGCCAAGTATCGTGCTGCCCGTAGAATCTGGGCCCGGAGAATGAAAGAAAAATATAAAGCCAAAGATCCCCGTTCCTGGTTACTTCGCTTCCATACCCAAACTGCAGGCTGCTCACTGACAGCCCAACAACCGGAGAACAACATTATTCGTACCGCTTATGAAGCACTAGCCGCCGTTCTGGGGGGAACGCAATCCCTGCATACTAACTCTATGGATGAAGTTCTGGCATTGCCTACGGAAAAAGCTGTAACCATAGCCTTACGCACTCAGCAAATAATCGCCCATGAAATTGGGGTAACTAACACCATTGACCCGCTGGCAGGTTCATACTTTGTTGAAGCCTTAACCAATAAAATGGAAGAAGAGGCTGAAAAATATTTTGCCAAGATTGAGGAACTGGGTGGGGTGTTAAAGGCCATTGAAAAAGGTTTCTTCCAGAAGGAAATTGCTGATGCTGCTTATGAATATCAAAAAGCTATTGATAGCAAACGGCGAATTGTGGTTGGAGTCAATCAGTATGTCGATGAAAATGAAAAACTGGATATTGAAATCCTCAAGATTGACCCCCGAATCGAACAGGAACAAGTTGCTCGCCTGCAAAAACTAAGAGAAGAGCGGGATAATCTGCGGGTTCAAGAGTGTTTGGCTGAGCTGAGAAAGGCGGCCAATACTTCCGATAACCTCATCCCATATATTCTCAACTGTGTCAGATGCTATAGTACTTTAGGGGAAATTATCCAGGTAATG
The DNA here is from genome assembly GCF_002049395.1 of Carboxydocella sp. JDF658. Lineage (NCBI taxonomy): Bacteria > Bacillati > Bacillota > Clostridia > Eubacteriales > Clostridiales Family XVI. Incertae Sedis > Carboxydocella > Carboxydocella sp. JDF658. Next base: position 114,944 of record NZ_BDLR01000032.1, read on the forward strand.
CGCGACGAATTTGGCGAATACAAAGAACAACCTTTATTTTAATCACTGGGGGAGGATAGTCATGGAACAGAAGAAAAAAATTAGAGTTTTAGTAGCCAAACCTGGCCTGGATGGACATGATCGGGGAGCAAAAGTGATTGCCCGGGCCTTGCGTGATGCCGGTATGGAAGTCATCTATACTGGCCTACATCAGACTCCGGAACAGATCGTACATGCGGCCATCCAGGAAGATGTTGATGTAATTGGCTTGAGTATACTATCCGGTGCCCATATGACCCTTTTCCCGCGGGTCAAAGAATTGTTGAAAGAACAAGGAGCAGATGATATAGTCTTAATAGGTGGAGGAACTATCCCTGAAGATGATGTTCAACAATTAAAAGAAATGAATGCAGCTGAAGAGATCTTTACACCCGGCACCCCGCTTGAGGACATAGTTGCATGGATTAACAATCGTATCGGGAATTAAAACTACAAACCTTATATTTGGCAGTAGGGGGAGTAAGAGATGTCGCAGCATCAGGAACAGTATCGAAGAAAGTTAATTAGCGCAGAGGAAGTAGTTTCTCTGGTAAAAAACGGCGACCAAATCTGGGCCCCTGTGGGCGCGGGCGAACCCCAGACTATTTTTGCAACAATTGCCAGTAATTATAAATCCCTTTTCAATGTAACAGTCAATCAAATTCTGCCCTTAAAACCCTTTTTTGCCAAAAAAGAAATGGCACCTCACATTCGCTATAACTCATGGTTTACCAGTGACATTAATCGTACAGCCGTCAATGAAGGCTGGGCCGATTTCACCGCCAACAATTTCCACGAGGTTCCTAAACTACTACGCCTTTACTGGCCAGTAGATATAGTGATGGCAAGCGTATCTCCCATGGATAAACATGGATACTTCAGTTTAAGCTTAAGTGTAGATTACACGTTTGAAGCAATTAAAAAAGCCAAAATGATTATCCTGGAAGTTAACCCCAATTATCCTCGTACCCTTGGTAATTGTTTTGTTCACATATCTCAGGTGGACTATATTGTTGAGAGCAATGCTCCAGTACCTATCCTGAATATCCCGCCAATAACAGAGGTTGAACAGAAAATTGGAGAATACATTGCAGATTTAATCGAAGATGGCTCCACTCTACAAATAGGTTTTGGTGGTATCCCCAATGCAGTTACTGCCGCCTTAAAAAATAAAAAGAATTTAGGCATTCATACTGAAATGATTACCGATGGTATGGTCAACCTTGTTGAGTGGGGTGTGGTAGATAATAGCCGTAAAACATTACATCCTGGCAAAGTCATCGGCACTTTTGCTATAGGTACTCAGCGGCTTTATGACTTCCTGGATAATAACCCGATGGTCGAAATGCATCCAGTGGACTATACCAATGACCCATATATCATCGGTCGAAACAATCAACTGGTAGCAATCAATGCCTCGATTGAAGTTGACCTTTTGGGACAATGTTGCTCTGAATCCATGGGCCATTATCAATGGAGTGCTACAGGCGGTCAGGCGGATTTCTTCAGAGGTGCCAACATTTCCCCTGGTGGCAAGGGGTTCGTTACTCTAGCTTCTACTGCCAAAAATGGTACAGTAAGTCGAATCGTCCCCGAGCTTAAACCCGGAGCTGTTGTAACCACCAGTAAAAATGATGTGGATTACGTTGTAACCGAATACGGCGTTGCCAAATTAAGAGGCAAAACAGCTCGGGAAAGAGCATTAGAGCTGATTAATATAGCTCATCCTGATTTTCGGGCTGAATTGAGAGAAGCTGCCCGGAAATATAACCTGATTTAAAAAGTATTGACAAGGTTATGGGAGGGATTAAAATGGATCTGTTTCAGGCAATTAGAGAAAGGAGAAGTATCAGAAAATATGAAGAACGTCCGGTTGAAAAAGAAAAAATAGATCTGATTTTGGAGATGGCTCGCCTTGCACCTTCCTGGAAAAATATGCAATGCTGGCGCTTCCTGGTGATTGATAAAGCTGAAAATAAGCAACTGATGTTATCCGCTTTTCCTGATGACAATCCAGGTAAGAAGGCTTTAGCTCAAGCTCCTGTAGTGATTGTTGTCTGTGCCAATCCCAGGGAATCTGGTATTGAAGAGGGAAAGGAATACTACCTGGCCGATGCAGCCATTGCTTTTGAGCATATCTGCCTCAGCGCTACAGCTCTGGGGCTGGGAACTTGCTGGATGGGCTGGTTTGATGAAAAAACTTTAAAGCAATCTTTAAATATTCCAGATGAATATAAAATTGTCGGGGTTACTCCTTTAGGTTATCCCGCCCAAGCTCCTAACCCCCGTCCCCGCAAATCTCTGCAGGAAATCGCATATTATAATGAATGGGGTTCTGGATATGATGGATAGAATCCAAATACTACAACAAAATTTACAGTCTAATGAAATTGATGGTGCCCTCATAGTCTCTGCTATCGATGTATATTATTACAGTGGTACCCGTCAGAATGCTTTACTCTGGGTACCTGCCAGCGGGGATCCTTATCTTTTGGTTAAAAAAAGCTTTAGTCGTGCTTTTCAAGAGTCCTTTTTAGCTAATGTCGAACCTCTAAAATCTCTGAAAGAGCTACAAAAGTATATAGGTCAGGCTAAAAAAATCGGTTTAACCCTGGACGTATTACCAGCCCAAACCTACTTCTATTATCAAAAACTTCTGCCTGAGTGTATTTTTCAAGATATCTCCACCCTGGTTCGGGAACAGCGTTCAATAAAGTCATCCGCTGAATTGGAAATAATGCGAAAAAGCGCCAGCATTCTTTGTCAGGTTTTTAAAGAAGTGCCTGATTTCCTGCGACCGGGAGTCAGGGAAATTGATCTCGCCGCAGAGTTTGAATATCGTGCCCGCAAAGCTGGACACGAGGGTTTAATCCGTCTAAGAGCATTTAACCAGGAATTGCATTCCGGACATGTACTTGCCGGGAAGAATGCAGCCTTCCCATCGTTTTTTGATGGACCAGTAGGCGGAAAAGGCCTTTCCGCTCCCTACCCCCAGGGCCCTTCCCGTGATGTCGTTCAACTAAATGTGCCGATTGTTTTTGATTTCGTCTGTGTTTATGAAGGATATATGGTAGACATGACCAGGATTTTTTGTCTAGGTGATCTTGATAACAAGTTAAAACAAGCTTTCAATGCAGCTTTGGAAATCCAGAATACTCTGGTCCAAAATTTAAAACCAGGGGCAGTAAGCGGTCAATTGTTTGATCAGGCCTGCTCTATTGCTGAAAAATACGGACTGCAGGATAATTTCATGGGCTATAAAGAAGAACAGGCCCGTTTTGTCGGTCATGGGGTAGGATTAGAATTAGATGAACTGCCGGTAATCGCCCTGGGAGTCAAAAACGCTTTGCTGGCAAATCAAACCATCGCCTTAGAGCCCAAATTTATTTTCCCGGAACTGGGAGTAGTAGGTATTGAAAATACTTATCTCGTAACAGAACAGGGTGGCGAAAAACTGACAGCACTGGATGATGTAATATTTTATCTCTAGTCGGAGGCTCAAAAATAATGATCAGTTTCTTATGGCGCAAGGAAGTACTACTTATACTGGCGCTTGCCAATGGCCTGGGGTCAATTTATGGTTACTACTGGTATCATCATCAACTGGCAGTTTCTCCCTGGTACTTATGGCCAGTTATACCTGATAGCCCTTTGTCAGCCAGTTTGTTTACCTTATTTCTTATTTTTCTAATCTGGAAAATTAATCTGCCCTGGTTATTTTTGCTAGCTAATTTAATGATGATAAAATATGGGCTCTGGGCTGTGATAATTAATTTAGATGTCTACTGGAGCGGACATTCCTTTGCCTGGGAAAATCTGCATTTAACCCTTTCCCATGCTGTCATGGCCCTTCAGGGTATACTTTTTCTAAGAAAAATTCGATTTGCATTCAGCGATTACTTCATAGCGTCCGGGTGGCTAATTCTCAACGACTTTATCGATTATTTCTGGCAAACCCATCCTTATTTGTTTTATGCTGAGCAAATCACAATTGCCCAGACAACCGCAAGTTTACTAACAGGTATAGTGATAATATATGCCGCCAAACGCTTGATAGCCGTTCAGTAGCTTTATTAGCCGCTAAGACGGCTTTTTTTGTTACTTGGCTGAAAAAAATAGATTATTAGCAAGATAAAAGTTTACAATATATATTAGGATAGTAGGCAGAAAGGCAGGGATCTGTTAATGTATTGTTTTTTAGATCCCTCCCGGGAAAATCATAGCCAGAACCTGGGGCATTTTTCTTTATCCGACCTGGTAGGCATCAGTCCTCAAATGGTCGATATAAAAGAAACTATTATCAAAATTGCCCCACGGAAAGCTAATGTATTAATCCTTGGAGAATCCGGCACAGGAAAAGAGCTGGTAGCCCAGGCTATTCATTATCTAAGCAATCGGCGATTTGGGCCATTAATTAAAGTAAACTGTGCTGCCATTCCAGAAAGCCTCTTTGAGGCAGAACTTTTTGGCTATGAAGAAGGAGCCTTTACTGGTGCTAAAAAGAATGGCTATCCAGGCAAGTTCCTATTATCCCATCAGGGAACATTTTTTTTAGACGAAATCGGTGAGCTGCCTTTGCCCTTGCAGGCCAAATTACTACGAGTATTGCAGGAAAAAACCATTGAACCTTTAGGAAGTACTAAATCAATCTCCATAGATACCCGAATTATTGCTGCTACTAATGCTAACCTTTCCGATCTGGTCAAATATGGCAAATTTCGTGCTGATCTATATTACCGTTTAAATGTTGTTGCTATTCATCTTCCTGCTTTACGAGAACGTAAAGAGGATTTACCTCTCTTAATAAATTATTTTATTAAAAAATTTAACCGAGAATATGGCATGCAAATAAAGGGTATTACCAAAGAAGTCTTAGATATTTTTATGCATTATACCTGGCCAGGTAATATTAGAGAGCTAGCCAACGTAATTGAAACAGCCTTTAATTTTGCCGATGGAGAGCTAATTACTGTAAATGACCTACCTCAGTCCCTCCAGTGGCCTTCCTCTCAAAATCCTGGCAGCCTTCGTACTCTGTTCGGTACCGCATCACTCAATGATATCCTGGATAATATTGAAAAAAACTATATAGTGTACGCTTTACAGATTTGTCAGGGAAATAAAGTAAAAACTGCGGAACTACTGGGTATTTCCCGACCCTGTCTCTATAAAAAACTGATTAAATACGGTTTGGAAAAGTAACCCGCTTTTACGCAGTGGGTTATTTCTTTAAATAGCAGATGTAAAGAAAAGTAACAGTAGAGAAGATTAAGTCCAAAGCCTGATTACCATTCGAGGAGAAAATCATGCCATTAACCACCTTTACCTAACCTTTAGCTACAAATCCCTGTTTCCGGTATGTTATTTGCATCAGAATATACAATGAACAACTGCCGGGAGGGATTGGGATGAATTTTGATTTGTCTTCTGAACAGGCCTTGTTACAAAAAACTGTCCGCGAATTTGCCCAGGAAGTTATTAAACCCCAAGCTAAGAACATTGATGAAAATGGAAAAGTTCCTGAAGCCATTTTAAAACAACTGGCTGAGCTGGAACTAATGGGCTTGCCATTTCCTGAAAAATATGGTGGTGCTGGCGGAGACTATATTATGTATGCTATTGCAGTCGAGGAGATCTCTCGCGCTTGTGCCAGCACTGGAATAACTTATGCTGCTCATATTTCCCTGGGTTCAGCCCCTTTTTATCTTTTTGGTACAGAAGAGCAAAAAGTAAAGTTTTTAACTCCTCTGGCCCAGGGCCACTATCTGGGAGCGTTTGGATTAACTGAGCCCAATGCTGGTTCCGATGCTGGCGGTACAGAAACCAATGCCTTGAAAAAAGATGGACGCTGGGTTATTAATGGCAGTAAAATTTTTATCACTAATGCTGGTTATGCCGGGACTGTTGTTATTACTGCAGTTACCGATCGCAGTAAAGGTAAAAAAGGCATTTCTTCCTTTATCATCCCCAGAGGAACAAAAGGTTTTTCCATTGGGAAGGAATTTGACAAACTCGGGTTACGGGGGTCCAACACTGTCCCTCTTTATTTCGATAATGTAGAGGTTCCGGAAGACTATCTGCTAGGTAAAGAAGGCGAAGGTTTTAAACAGTTTCTGCAAGTACTAGATGGGGGACGGATCAGCATTGCTGCTATGGCTGTTGGAATCGCCCAGGCCTGTCTCGATGCCTCTCTGGAATATGCTAAAACTCGAAAACAATTCGGGCAAACCATAAGTAAATTCCAGGCAATTCAGTTTAAGCTTGCTGATATGGCGGCCCAGATCGAACTGGCACGTACCATGGTTTATCGAGCTGCCTGGCTTAAGGACCAGGGTAAACCTTTTTCCTATGAAGCCGCTATCGCCAAACTTTTTGCTTCTGAAATGGCTACACAGGCAGCCTCTCAAGCCATCCAGATTCATGGTGGTTATGGCTATATGAAAGAATACCCGGTTGAGAGATATTATCGAGATGTAAAACTTTTGGAAATCGGGGAGGGAACTTCAGAAATCCAGAGGTTAGTAATAGCCCGTCATCTGGGCTGTTAAAAACAAGGGGGGTTTTATTGAATGAGCGAACTGCTAAATGTAACCATTGGCGATTTGTTTGACCAGACGGTGGAAAAATTCCCGAACAAAGATGCACTCGTATATGTAGACCGTGACTTGCGCTTAAGCTATCGTCAATTACAGGAAAAGGTAAACGAAGTAGCAAAAGCCCTTATGGGTCTTGGAATCCAGAAAGGTGAACACATTGCCATCTGGGCCACCAATTATCCGGAATGGATTTATACTCAGTTCGCTACCGGCAAAATGGGAGCTGTTCTGGTAACAGTTAATACCAACTATCGTGCTTTTGAATTGGAGTATCTCCTCAAGCAATCTGATGTTACTACTTTAATCATGATTGAAAATTACCGGAACAATAATTACATTGAAATGATAAACACTGTACTTCCCGAACTGGCAAACAGTCAACCAGGTCAAATCAACTCATCCAACTTGCCTTTATTAAAAAACATTATTGTAATCTCTGACCGCAAATACCCTGGAACCTATTCCTGGTCAGAATTTCTCCAGTTCGCCAGTCGGGTTAGTGATGCCGACTTAGCTGCTCGCCAGGCTTCCCTTAAGCCCGATGAAGTCATAAATATGCAGTATACCTCAGGTACAACCGGTTTCCCCAAAGGTGTAATGCTGACCCATTATAGCATCTTAAATAATGCTAAGTTTGTAGGTGAATGCCAAAAATTCTCTTCTGAAGATAAACTCTGCTTCCCAGTACCGCTCTTCCATTGTTTTGGCTGTGTGATGAGCACCTTAACCTGCATAGTCTATGGTGCTACCATGGTTCCCATTGAATATTTTGATCCTGTTAAAGTCCTGGAAGCTGTAGAAAAGGAAAGATGCACAGCCCTTTATGGTGTGCCAACAATGTTTATAGCTGAACTGGAAGTTCTGAATCAGCGTTCCTTTGATCTCTCTTCCCTGCGTACAGGAATTATGGCCGGAGCGCCCTGTCCTATTGAAGTGATGAAACAGGTTGTGGAAAAGATGAATATGCGGGAAGTAACCATCGCTTATGGTCAAACCGAGTTCTCGCCCGTGATCACTCAAACCAGGACAGATGATCCCATTGAATTGCGGGTCACAACTGTGGGGCGTGCTATTCCTCATGTTGAAGTCAAGATCGTCAATCCCGAAACTGGTGAGACCCTGGGCCCAGGCCAGCAAGGAGAATTGTGTGCCAGAGGCTTTGGTATCATGAAAGGTTACTATAAAATGCCAGAAGCAACCCAGGCTGCTATCGATAATGAAGGGTGGCTACATACCGGGGATTTAGCAACTATGGATGAAAACGGATATTGTAAAATCACTGGCCGCCTCAAAGATATGATTATTCGCGGTGGTGAAAATATCTATCCCAGGGAAATTGAAGAATTCCTCTATACCCATCCTAAAATCCTGGATGTTCAGGTGGTCGGTGTCCCGGACATAAAATATGGTGAAGAAGTAGCTGCTTTTATTCGCTTGAAAGAAGGTGAAGTATTAACAGAGGAAGAGGTACGGGAATTCTGCACTGGCAAAATCGCCCGTCATAAGATACCCCGTTATATCAAGTTTGTTGACCTTTATCCCTGCACTGCCTCCGGAAAAGTGCAAAAATTCAAGTTAAGGGAAATGGCGATCAAGGAATATGGCCTTGAAGCAGCCGCTAATATAGAAACGGCATAAAGGCAGGGCCCTCAGGTTGGCCCTGCCTGAAAAGAGAGGGGGATAGGTATGGCGGAAAAGCTGTGGGAACCTGGCCCGGAAAGAATACAAAAAACTAACATGTATAATTTCATTAACTATGTTAATGAAAGGTACAATCAAAAGCTTGAAGATTATGACGGATTGTATCAGTGGTCTATTAACGATATAGAGCAGTTCTGGGTATCAGTTTGGAATTTCAGTAAAATAATCTTTTCCCAGCCCTATCATACTGTACTGAAAAACAGCTCGGACATGTTTAACAGCAAGTGGTTCGAAGGAGCGAGTTTAAATTTTGCCGAAAATCTGCTACGACATTATAACCTGAACAAACCGGCAATTATCAGTATAAATGAACAAGCGGAGATTAAATCTCTATCTTATCCTGAGTTATATGCAGCAGTGGCCCGTACTGCTGCATATTTGCAACAGCTCGGAGTAAAACCTGGGGACAGGGTAGCAGGATATATGGCCAACATACCGGAAACGGTTATCGCAATGCTAGCTGCTACCAGCATTGGTGCCATCTGGTCTTCTTGTTCACCTGATTTCGGCGTCAATGGGGTAATAGACCGCTTTGGGCAAATAGAGCCGAAAGTTCTTTTCACTACCAATGGCTATTTCTATAATGGCAAACTTTTTGATTGTACGGAAAAAATTATACAAATTACTGGCGCCATTACCAGCATTGAATCAGTTGTACTGGTCCAATATGTTCAGGAAATTCCGTTACCTCAGCTCAGTTTGTCAGCTATAGCTTTCTCGGATATTCAAAAACAATTTTCTGCCCAGCCCATTATTTATACCCAGTTACCTTTTGACCATCCAGTTTATATACTATATTCTTCTGGAACTACAGGAAAACCAAAATGTATTGTTCATGGTGCCGGCGGAACTCTGTTACAACACATGAAGGAACTGATTTTGCACACGGATTTAAAACAGGATGACATTATTTTTTACTATACCACCTGTGGCTGGATGATGTGGAACTGGCTAGTTTCCTCACTGGCTACGGGAGCAACCATAGTTTTATTTGACGGTTCTCCCTTTCACCCTCATCCGGGTATTTTATGGGAACTGGCTGAAAAGACTGGTATTACCATTTTTGGTACCAGCGCAAAATATATCTCTTCATTAGAGAAAACCGGAATAGAACCTGGTAAAGAATATGATTTATCCAGAATCAAAACGATTTTATCCACAGGCTCCCCATTAACTAAAGAAAATTTTTATTATGTATACCAAAAGATTAAATCCGACGTTCAGCTCAGCTCTATTTCCGGTGGAACAGATATTATATCCTGCTTTGCTCTAGGCAATCCCCTGGGTCCTGTTTATGCCGGTGAATTACAATGCCGCGGTCTGGGAATGAAAGTAGAAAGTTATGATCCTGAAGGTAAGCCCCTGATTAACCAGAAAGGAGAATTGGTCTGTACCGCTCCTTTTCCGTCAATGCCGCTGGGATTCTGGAATGATCCCGAACGCCAGAAATATTATCAGGCTTATTTCAATGTTTATTCCAATGTCTGGTGCCATGGTGATTTTATCGAAATAACTGACCGGGGCGGAGTGATCATCTACGGTCGTTCTGATGCTACCCTCAATCCCGGTGGGGTAAGGATAGGTACAGCCGAGATCTACAGGCAGGTGGAAACTATCCCTGAAATCCTGGATAGCCTGGTAGTTGGACAGAACTGGCACGACGATGTGAGAGTAATACTATTTGTTAAATTAAAACCTGGTTTTACTTTAAATGAACAGCTGGTAAACCAGATCAAAACAGTTATAAGAAAAAACGCTACTCCCCGCCATGTGCCAGCTAAGATCATTGCTGTACCTGATATTCCATATACCATCAATGGCAAAAAAGTTGAGCTGGCTGTGCGCAATGTCATTCATAATGAACCAGTTACCAATAGAGAAGCACTGGCTAACCCGGAAGCCCTGAATTATTTCAAAGATATACCTGAATTACAACAGGAGTAAAGGAGGGGAGGGAGAGAAGATGTTTAAAAAAGTTTTGATCGCCAATCGAGGGGAAATCGCCTGCCGTATCATTAAAGCCGCCAAAACATTAGACATAAAAACAGTAGTTGTTTATTCAACTGCTGATGAAAACACTTTACCCACCCGGCTGGCCGATGAAGCCATTTGTATTGGCCCACCACCCGTGGCCCAGAGTTACCTGCAAATGGATAAAATCCTCGAAGTCGCTCTGCAAACTGGTTGTGATTGTATTCATCCTGGCTATGGCTTATTATCGGAAAATGCCAAATTCGCTGAAAAGGTGAGGGAAAATAACCTGGTTTTTATTGGCCCCAGTCCTGAGATCATAGCTGCCATGGGAGATAAGGTAGCTGCGCGTAAAACGATGGCTGAGATTGGGATTCCTTTACTCCCGGGCAGTGATGAGATTGAACATCTTGAAGAAGCCAAAAAAATGGCCGAGAACATCGGTTTCCCGGTAATACTAAAAGCAGCCAGTGGCGGTGGCGGAATTGGTATGGCCATTATTAATTCCCAGGCTGAGTTAGAGCAAATGTGGTCATCGGTGCGCCAACGGGCCCAGGCTTATTTCGGCAATCCCGTTATCTATGTAGAGAAATATCTGCCTAATCCCCGGCATATTGAAGTACAGATATTAGGGGATGAACATGGGCATTGCCTGGCTATCGGGGAAAGAGATTGTTCCATTCAGAGGAGACATCAAAAAGTGATTGAAGAAGCACCGGCTCCCAACTTGCCGCAAGAAGTGCGTGAGCAACTTTTCGACCTTGCAGAAAGAGCAGGTACCAGTCTGGGCTATGTAGGGGCAGGAACATTTGAATTTCTTGTAGATGAAAATTATAACCTGTACTTTCTTGAAATGAATACAAGAATACAGGTAGAACATCCTGTCACGGAAGAAGTAACCGGCTGGAATCTGGTGGCCTGGCAATTTCAACTGGCAGCAGGTGCAGCTTTGCCTACAACACGTCCCATTAGTAAGGGATGGGCTATAGAAGCACGACTTTATGCTGAAGATGATAAAACCTGTTTGCCTGCCCCAGGAAAAATAGAAACTGTCATCTGGCCTGAAATACCTGGTATAAGAATTGAGACCTGGATAGAATCCGGTCTCAAAGTAACCCCATATTATGACCCCTTGTTAGCCAAAATTATTGCTCATGGGGAAACCAGAGATGAAGCACGTTTAAAGTTAATACAAACTTTAACCAATCTAGAAATTACAGGTATAAAAACCAATCGCAATTTACTGGTTGCTATTCTAACAAGTCAGTCTTTTCAATCAGGTAAATATAATACGCAATTTTTAACAGAATTTCTTAAATTATACTAGAAGGAGAGGATAAACATGAAAGAAATTACAGCTCAAATGGCTGGAATTATACTGGCACTCAGGGTGAATGTGGGAGATGTGGTTGCACCAGGCCAGGAGATCGCAGTGCTTGAATCCATGAAAATGGAAATCCCATTGACCAGCGAATATGGCGGCACTGTGGTAGAAATCTCCGCTCAGGTTGGCGATTTTATTAACGAAGGAGATTGTATTTTAAAACTGGAATAAACAGATTTTACAATGAAAGGGGATGGGGCCCATGTTAGCCAATTTGCCAAAACAGGTTACAATTTGGGAGGTGGGCCTCAGAGATGGCCTGCAAAATGAAACAAGGTATATTTCTGTTGAGGAAAAACTGGAATTGATAAATGGTTTAATTCAAAGTGGGGTTAAAAACCTGGAGGTAACAGCTTTTGTAAGCCCAAAGTGGGTTCCGCAAATGAAAGATGCCAGTGAATTACTGGCAAAAATGGAGAGACCCTCAGAATGTAACATTAGTGCCCTTGTTCCCAATGAAAAAGGCCTGGAAAAAGCCCTGGCAGCTAGATTAAATGAAATCGCCGTAGTTGTATCCGCCAGTGAAGGCCATAACCTAAAAAATTTAAATAAAACAGCAGATGAAGCCATTCGGGAGGCATTGCATCTAATCTACAAAGCCAATGTGGCGGGGCTCAGAGTGAGGGCCTACCTTTCCACCGCCTTTGGTTGCCCTTATGATGGTCCAGTAAAAATAGAAAGAGTAATGGAGATCAGTGAAAAATTACTAGGGGCAGGAGCTTACCAGGTCTCCCTTGGCGATACTATCGGGATAGCCCATCCCAAACAGTTACAGGAAAGTCTTAGCCTGATTACTCGACGAATTCCTCCCGGTAAATTGGCCTTACATTTACATGATACCCGGGGCATGGCCCTGGCCAATACCATCATTGGTCTGGAATACGGAATTACCACATTTGATTCTTCTTTTGGTGGTCTCGGTGGCTGTCCTTATGCTCCTGGAGCCAGTGGTAATGTAGCAACTGAAGATCTGGTTAATATGCTGCATGCTATGGGCTGTCAAACCGGGATAGATTTGGACCGTCTGGTGTTAGTATCAACCCGGGCCCAGGCTATTCTGGGTAAGCGGCTACCCAGTAAAATTCTGCAAATCTATCGCCGTACCAGGGGGGAATAGAATGAGCTTTTTAATTCAACAGGAGATTATAGAGGGCAATGGTCTTCTCCTCACTATAAATCGCCCCGAAGTATATAATGCCCTCTGTTATCCCCTTTTAACTGAATTAAAAGAACTGGTTTTCCAATTATACCATTCAAATTTGCGGATAATGATTATCACCGGAGCTGGTACAAAAGCCTTCTGTTCCGGTGCAGACCTGAAGGAAAGAGATTCAATGAATGATGATCAGGTCTTGCAATTCATTGATACTATCCGAGACACTTTTCAGTTGATTGCCAATTTGCCCTTTCCTGTAATTGCAGCAATAAATGGAGTGGCTTTTGGAGGTGGTCTTGAACTGGCCCTTGCCTGTGACCTGCGCTTGGCTTCAGAACAGGCCATGCTGGGATTAACTGAAGTTGCTCTTGGCATCATACCAGGAGCAGGAGGTACGCAAAGGCTGGCGCGTATTATCGGTCCCGCCAGGGCCAAAGAATTAATTTTTACCGCTGCCAGATTCACAGCCAGGGAAGGGGAAAAGATTGGCTTAATCAATCATGTTTATAAACCTGAAGATTTGTTACCAAATGCCTTGGGTCTAGCCGAAAGGATTGCCCAACATGGACCATTAGCTGTTAGACAGGCAAAAACAGCAATAAACCGAGGTCTTAATATGAGTTTGGATGATGCACTATACTGGGAAACCAGCTGTTACCGCCAGCTTATCAATACCGCTGACCGTCGCGAGGGGCTGACTGCTTTTAAAGAAAAGAGGCTACCACAATTCCAAGGCAAATAGGGGGTAGGGAGCATGTTAGGATTGGATAAATTTCATGAGATAGCCAACCAGATCAAAAAGGGCGGCGCCGAAAAATATCATCAGCAGGCACAAGCCCAGGGAAAGATGTTCGTACGCCATCGTCTGGAAATGCTTTTAGATCCAGGTAGCATGCAGGAAGACGGCTTGTTTGCTAACTGCCAGCAGCCCGACCTACCTGCCGATGGGGTAGTGACGGGATATGGAAAAATTAATGGGCAACCGGTATGTTTTATGGCTAATGACTCCACCGTAAAAGCTGGATCATGGGGCTGGCGCACAGTAGAAAAGATTATCCGCATTCAGGAAATGGCTTATAAACTGCGTTTGCCAATGATTTACCTGGTTGATTCAGCCGGAGCCAGAATCACCGACCAGGTGGAAATGTTCCCCGGCAGACGCGGTGCAGGTAAAATCTTTTATAACCAGGTTAAAATGTCCGGGGTAATACCACAAATCTGTTTGCTTTTCGGACCTTCTGCTGCCGGAGGAGCTTATATACCTGCCTTTTGTGATGTAGTAATCATGGTAGAGGGTAATGCCAGTATGTATTTGGGTTCCCCCAGGATGGCTGAAATGGTTATCGGGGAAAAGGTGACCCTGGAAGAAATGGGAGGAGCCATGATGCACTGCAGTGTCAGTGGCTGTGGTGATGTACTGGTAAAAAGCGAGGCAGAGGCCATTGCCTGGGCCAAACGCTATTTGTCTTACATGCCAGCCAATAATCAATGCTCTCCTCCGAGCCTGGAAGGGAAAAAGCCTGCAGCTGGCAAGCCACTGGCAAATATTATCCCGGCCCATCAGAATATACCCTTTGATATGTACGAATTCATCAAGGGGATAGTTGATGAAGACAGTTTTCTTGAGATTAAAAGCCTTTTTGCTCAGGAAGTGATTACTGGACTTGCCCGCATTGAAGGCCATGTCTTTGGCATTATCGCCAACCAGCCTAAAGTGAAAGGTGGTGTTCTCTTCGTTGATTCAGCTGACAAAGTAGCAAAATTTGTTTGGTTGTGCGATGCCTTTAACATACCACTACTGTTTTTAATGGACGTTCCAGGCTTTATGATCGGTACCAAAGTGGAAAGAGCTGGAATAATTCGGCATGGAGCCAAACTAATTTATGCTATTTCTGAAGCGACTGTGCCCAAATTTTCCGTGGTAGTACGTAAAGCCTATGGCGCTGGGCTATATGCCATGTGCGGACCTGCTTTCGAACCTGATGCCTGTCTGGCACTGCCCTCAGCTCAAATTGCAGTCATGGGCCCGGAAGCAGCAGTAAATGCAGTATATGGCAATAAAATTGCCCAGCTAGAAGGTGAAGAAAAGCGCAAATTTATCGAGAGCAAGCGCCAGGAATATCAAGAGGATATAGATATATATCGTTTGGCATCTGAGTTAGTGGTAGACGGTATTATTGCCCCCGAAAATTTACGTTCTGAAATTGTTAACCGCTTGGATTTTGCCCGTAATAAACAAAGGCATTTCAGTGATCGCCGTCATGGTGTTATACCGGTCTAATTAACTGAAAATTTGAGCCAACGGTCAATTTTTGAGAGTTTTTGGCCGTTGGCTCTTTTTTGTTTATTATAATGAATTTTCACCTCTCAATTCTTCCATTCCAGTTATGGTTAACCTTTAGAAATGACAATTAACGATTTTTTGTTGTGAAAAACCAGGATAATTTCTAATATTTTAATAAACAACGATGGGCTGGAAAGGAGGGTAGCTGTTTAGCCCGTTAAAGATCAAAAGATGGAGGTGTTAAACGTGAGTAATAAAGTAAATGTAAACAACTTGCCTCCTTTAGACGTTGAAGTTAAGAATGTAATGAAATCAGAATTCAATTTGGCTTTTTGGCTATCAGTAATTTATTTTATCTTTCTCTTCGCCGTTCCTGTACTAAACTGGACCGCACCGGCACTAATGAAAACCAGAATCTGGGGAGGCATGTCATTAACCTGGTTTTTAACATCAATTTTTGCTATGATTCTGGCTTTCCTGATCGCAGCAGTTCATGTTTATTTCTACCAGAATAAGTTCGGTGCTGATATTGAGGAAACCCGGACAAGAAGGGAGGTATTTCATTAATGAATTGGTTAACTGATCCCAAATATTTATTTACAATTATTCTATTGGGTACCATTGTCTGGATTACTAACGCAACCCGTAAATATGCTACCACCACCGTTGACTACTGGGTCGCTGGTCGGAGTTTTGGCTGGCTGGTTAATGGTTCAGCTATTGCTGGGGATTATCTCAGTGCTGCTACTTTTTTAGGATTGGCAGGTCTGACTTTTTCACTAGGTTATGACGGACTTTTTTATACTTTTTGTTTCTCAATCGGTTTAACATTATTGGCTATGTTTATCGCAGGCCCCTTGCGTAGATTCGGCGCCTTTACCGTTCCCGATTTCCTTGGCCAGCGTTTTCATAGTAAAACAGCCCGTCTGGTTGCAGTTATAGTAGTGTTAGCCATTTCCGGTTTTTATGCTGCCCCACAACTACTGGGTGCTGCCCAGATTTTAAAACTGTTTTTCGGGACCAGTTATGCCTTCGGGATTGTCTTTACCACAACAGTAATGGTGTTCTATGTTGGGGTCGGAGGTATGAAAGGCACTACTATTAACCAGGCCCTGGAAATCTGGATCCGTTTCGGTGCTTTCCTGGTATTATTCGCTATGGCTATTTACATGGGAATGAATTACGGCAAAATCCTAGATTTTATCACTCAATTCAACGGAACATTACCGGGAACTGGTCAGTATGCTCCCGATGGTAAGGATCTGGTCTTTAATGGAGCCAAGTGGGAATATACTGGTACCATGTTCAAGGATTTAACAGGTACTATCTCCATGCTAATCGGTTTAGCTTTTGGAACCATGGGATTACCCCATATCCTTTTGCGTTTCTACACCAATCCCTCTGCCAAAGATGCTCGCTATTCCGCACTTTTCGCTATCGCAATCGCTTCTGCCTTCTTCGGTCTTGCCTTATATCTCGGCACCGTTGGCCGCTATGTTTTCCTCGATGGTGTAACTAAAGGAACCTTAAATCCAGAAACCATGAAAGCCATGATTCAAGGTGGAAACAATATGATTATCCCTGCACTTTCTGCATCCCTGGGCGGTCAATGGCTATTAGGATTTGTTATTGCCGGCGCCTTTGCTGCTATTTTCTCCAACCTTTCCGGTATCTTTATTGCCAGTTCCGGTGCCCTTGGCCATGATCTCTATACCAATTTCATTAACCCCAATGCTACTGAGAGACAGAAAGTTCTAGCCGGAAAATGGGCAGCAGTAATATGCGGTATCTTCTACGGCATCCTTGGGTTAATGGTGGAAAAAGCCTCTATCGGTCATCTGGTGGGATTGGCCTTTAATGTGGCAGCCAGTACTTTTGCTCCTATTTTCGTTCTTGGTATCTGGTGGCGTGGAATGACAGAAAAAGGTGCCATTGCTGGTCTGCTGGTAGGTTTAATCTCCTCCCTGTGGATGATTTTCCTGCCCGAAACCTTACCGACCTGGCTACAGTTCAAGATTCCTGGTCTTGTTACTGTTCCTCTGGGATTCCTCTCCGTCTGGCTGGTTAGCCTCTGGGATGGTCAGGTGCCGGCTGATGTTAACGAATTTATGAAAAAGGTACACGCAAAAGAAGTATATTAGAAGAAAAATCACGGTGGGGCTTAGAGCCCCCTTTTTTCTTCCCCGGGAGAAGAGTATAATTGAAGTAAACGTGGGTAAGGGGATGGACATTATGTGGAAAGGTATTGGCGCTTCACCAGGTATTGCTATAGGTCAGGTCCAGTGGCTAATTGCCTGGGAAGTAGGAGTAAATAAAGAGAAAATCAGCAGCCAGCAAGTAAATGAGCATTTAGAGCGTTTTGAGCACGCCCTGCTGCAGGCTGAATCGGAACTCAACCAGTTGCGGGAAAAGACAGCCCGGGAATTGGGGTACCAGGAGGCCAGAATATTTGATGCCCATTTGTTTTTATTAAAGGATCCACTCCTCATTGATGCCATAAAAGAAAACATTACCGTTAAACTATTGCCTGTTTCTGCGGCTATCATCGATGCCGTAGAAGTTTTTGCCTCTTTTTTTGCTACCAATCCCGATCCTTACTTACAGGAACGGGCTTCGGATATTCGTGATGTGGGTAAAAGGTTAGTCCGGATTGTCACCGGCCAGCCTGAAACTCGTCTGGAATTAGTTGAACCCAAAATCGTTTTTGCCCATGATTTAACCCCTTCTGATACAGCCCAGTTGAACAAAGCAAATGTACTGGCTTTTGTCACTGAAGTAGGGGGTAAAACTTCTCATTCCGCCATTATGGCCCGGGCCCTGGAGATACCTGCTGTCGTCGGCGTTGGTAACGACCTTAGAAAAATAGCTAATGGCACCACTGTAATCGTGGATGGTTTCAAAGGATTGATTATTTGTAACCCTTCAGCCCGTATTCAGGAATACTATAAAAAACGGCAACGACTATATGAACAGCAATTAAGGGAGCTGGACAGATTACGGGATTTACCGGCAGAAACTCTGGATGGACATGCTATCCATTTAGTCGCCAATATTGGTACACCCAGAGATACTGAAAGTGCCAAACGTTACGGTGCCAGTGGTATTGGTCTATTTCGTACTGAATTCCTTTATATGGACAGGGATGATATGCCTGGAGAGGAAGAGCAATTTCGGGCCTATGTGGAAGTAGTTAAAGCCTTTAATAATCAACCGGTCACCATCCGTACCCTGGATATCGGTGGGGACAAGTATTTGCCCTACTTGAAACTGCCGGCAGAAGCCAATCCATTTCTGGGCTGGCGGGCCCTTCGCTTGTGTCTGGATACCCCGGAACTGTTTTTACCCCAGCTCAGGGCCATATGGCGCGCCAGCGCTTTTGGTAAAGTCCGGGTGATGTTCCCGATGGTGAGCAGTATTGATGAGCTTAGAGCTGCCAAGCAGTTTTTAGTCCAGGCCCGCGAACAAACCATTGCCGCCGGCCACCCTATTGGTGAGATTGAAGTAGGAATCATGGTAGAGACTCCTGCTGCCGCTATCCTTACGGATATCCTGGCCCCGGAAGTGGATTTTTTCAGTATAGGTACCAATGACTTAACCCAGTACACTATTGCCGTTGACCGCACCAATGCCCAGGTATCCCATTTGTATGAAAGCTTAAACCCAGCAGTGCTGCGCTTGATTAAAACTGTCGTAGACTTGGCTCACCATCACCACAAATGGGTAGCAGTTTGCGGCGAATTAGGTGGTGATCTGTTAGCTGCCCCGATATTGCTTGGGCTTGGTGTGGATGAACTCTCCATGAACCCGGCTAGTCTATTGAAAATAAAAGGCCTATTAAGACAGCTAACCTTTACTCATTGCCAGCGCCTGGCCAACAAGGCATTAGCCTGTTCTACTGCTGATGAAATTACCAATCTGGCCAAAAAAGAACTGCGTGCCATCAAAACCATGTTTCGTTAATTTGTAATCTACACCATAATAGTCTATAATGATTTAGATAGTATTAGTGGAGGAGTGACAGTAATGGATTTGCCCCTGCGCACATATCTTATAGAAACCTATGGCTGTCAAATGAATGAACGCGACACCGAAACCATGGCTGGCATTTTGGAAAGCCTTGGATATGTGCCGGTTGAAAAAGAAGAAGACGCAAGCATTATTTTACTCAATACTTGTTCAGTACGCGAATCAGCGGAAAACAAGATCTGGGCCAAAATGGGGGAGCTAAAAAAAATTAAACAGAAAAATCCCGATGTAATCCTGGGAATTTGCGGCTGCATGCCACAACAGGAAGTTACTATCCAGAAAATTAAACAAAGTTATCCCCACATGGACCTGGTCTTCGGCACCCACAATCTCCATCAATTACCGGAATTGCTGGCCAAAGCGCAAGCAGCCCGGAAAATGGTGGTGGAAGTATTGCATAATAACCCTGGTGTAATCATCGAAAACCTGCCATCCAGACGTGCTGACAATCTTAAAGCTTTTGTTACTATCATGTATGGTTGTAATAATTTTTGCACTTACTGCATCGTACCATACACCAGGGGTCGGGAAAGAAGCCGTATGCCCGAAGATATTATACGCGAAGTGGAAGATCTGGCTGCCAAAGGCTATAAGGAAATCACCTTACTGGGTCAGAACGTCAATAGCTATGGTAAAGACCTGGAGGTTGAAATTGATTTTGCCGGTTTGCTTCAGCAATTAAACAGAGTAAATGGGATTGAGCGCATTCGTTTCACCACCTCTCATCCCAAAGATTTAAGCGATCGACTAATTGAAGCCATTGCATCTCTGGAAAAAGTATGTGAACATATCCATTTACCCGTCCAATCCGGTTCAACTGCCATATTGAAGAAAATGAACCGCCGTTATAGCAAGGAAGACTATTTGCATTTAGTCGAAAAACTGAAAAATGCTGTACCTGATATAGCAATTACTACCGATATCATAGTTGGCTTTCCCGGTGAAACAGAAGCCGATTTCGCTGAAACCATGGATTTAGTGGAAAAGGTGAGATTCAGTGCAGCCTATACTTTTATCTACAACAAGCGCTCTGGAACTCCGGCAGCAGAATATAATGATCAGGTACCTGAAGATGTAAAAAGTCAGCGTATCCAGCACTTAATTGACCGTCAGAACCAGATTACTCTGGAAGAAAATCTTAAGGATATCGGCAAAACCTTAGAAGTTCTGGCAGAAGGCCCCAGTAAAACCAATCCAGAATTCTTCTCAGGTAGAACCAGAACCAATAAAATCGTGGTATTTCGCGGAAATAGTGATCTCATTGGCAGATTGATTCCCGTTCGCATTGCCAATGCTAAAACCTGGCATCTTGAAGGGGAAATCATCTAAAATAAAGTATTTGGAGGTGGACACTAATGTCCAAAGTAATTGAAAAGGCAAGAGAGCTGGCTTTTGCTCTCAGTGAATGTCCAGAGTTAAAAGAAGTAAGAGAAGCCGAAATCGCCATGAATAAAGACCCTGAGGCTCTGGAAATAATCGCCGAATTCCAGGAAAAACAACAGGAATTTCAGGAAGCCTTTTTTGCCGGCAGAGAGCTCACACCTGAACAAGAACTGGTCAGAGCAGCCATCGAAAGCAAAATGGAAAACAATCCTTCCATTCGCAGGTATTTAGAAGCCCAGCACCAGCTGGAAAAACTCCTGCAAACCGTTAATACAGTCATAGGTCAGGCCCTCAGTGGTGACAGCGCTTGCGGCAGCGGTGGCTGTGCCTCCTGTGGCAGCACCTGTGGTTAATAACCAAATCCCCTTCAAGTTCAACACTTGAAGGGGATTATTCTGCTTTTGGAGCTTAATGACTTTCATTGCCATTGTTTGTGAAATATATTTTTAATGGAGACATCCGGCCTGTCAGGCGTTTTTCGGGGTTAGCCTGATTGGGGGGAAATTTTATGCAACAAAACAACCACTCTAATGATTTAAATGATTTGACTTTTTGTTTTACTTTTATCTTGATTGCTTTTTCAGCTTTTTTTCCTATTCTTTTGTTCTATTTTGTGGTGAACAAATTTCAAGCCATTACCATTACTAATATTTCAACTGAAACTATTTTTTTAATCTCGTATTTAATATTTGTTTTCACTTTATCTATCTTACACTTAGAGGGTATTAAACTAAACCGTAAAGTTTTTAACTGGAAAAATGCCTTATATTTTTCCAGCCTCTATTTCTACACATTTTTATTGATTAAAGCCGTTATAGTCTGTACTACAAAAATAATCATGTTATAATTTATTTAGTATACCGAGATTAAACCAGGGAGCGTGTAATGGCTTGAATAACAACTTAACCCCGATGATGAAACAATACCTGGAGATGAAAGATAAACACAAAGACTGTTTGTTGTTTTTTAGATTAGGAGATTTTTACGAACTCTTTTTTGAAGATGCTGAAATTGCTGCCAGGGAATTAGAAATTACCTTAACCGGTCGGGATGGCGGATTGGAAGAGCGGGTGCCAATGTGCGGTGTGCCCTATCATTCCGCTAATTCCTATATAGCCCGGCTGATTAACAAAGGTTACAAAGTTGCCATCTGTGAGCAAGTAGAAGATCCTAAACAGGCCAAGGGGATAGTAAGAAGAGAAGTAATTAGAATAATCACTCCGGGGACAATTATTGATACAACTGTATTAGATGAGAAAAGCAATAACTTTATCATGGCTTTACATTACGAAGATAATTTAATCGGCCTGGCTGCCAGTGATGTCTCCACCGGCCTCTTCCAGGTAACCCAGTTTAAGTGTGATCCTCACAAACAAAAATTGATAGATGAACTAGCCAGATTGAATCCAGCCGAAATTTTAATCTCAGAGTCTCTGGCTAATTTTATCGGTAACCCCCGCCCAAACTGGTTCGATAATCAGGGTAAGAGGATTGTGACCGAATATCACTCCTGGGCTTTTGCCTGGGACTTTACCAATAGGACTTTAACCAAGCACTTTCATGTCAATGATTTGAAAAGTTTGGGACTTGACCACTGGAATTCAGCCGCCAAAGCTGCTGCTGCATTGCTGGATTATCTTCTGGCAACGCAAAAAAATTGCTTGTCCCATATTAACAAACTTGAATTATATAATATTGACAAAATAATGTATTTAGATGCAATAACCCGGAGGCATCTAGAACTAACACAAAATTTAAGGGATGGTAGCAGGGAACATACCTTGCTTTCAGTTCTGGATAATACCGTTACAGCCCTTGGCGGCAGAACCTTAAAGCAGTGGATTGAAAACCCACTTCTTAATTTGCAGGAAATAAATAATCGACTTGCTGCCATTGAACAAATGGTATTTGATAGTCGCTGGAGACTTAAAATTAAACAGCTTTTAGCGAATGTCTATGATCTGGAAAGATTGGCGGGAAAGATAGTATATAAAACTGTAAACCCCAGAGACCTGGTAGCCTTAGGTTCAACCTTAAAAGTGCTGCCAGAAATAAAGAAACTTCTGGAGGAGAAAAAAGCTGGTCAGCTTCGGTACATTTTTGATAATTTGTGCTTGCATGAAAGCATTGCCGCTTTAATCGAGGCAGCTATCATGCCTGAGCCACCCATTTCCAGTAAGGATGGCAATATAATTAAACCTGGCTTTAATGCGGAACTGGACAAGTTACGGACTGCAGCTACTGAAGGCAAGACCTGGCTGGCTCGTTTGGAAGCGGAGGAAAAAGAAAAAACAGGAATAAAGAGTTTAAAGATTGGTTATAACAAGGTTTTCGGTTATTATCTTGAAGTTACCAAAGCCAACTTGCATCTGGTCCCATCCCATTTCATTCGCAAACAAACTCTTTCAACAGGAGAAAGATATGTTACAGAAAGATTGAAAGAGTTAGAGGAAATTATACTGGGAGCGGAAGAGAAGGGGATTGAACTGGAATACCAGATCTTCTGCCAAATCCGCGAGACCATTGCTCAGGAAATCCCCCAGCTGCAAAAAACAGCAAAGCTCCTGGGGGAACTGGATGCTCTACTCAGTTTGGCAGTAGCAGCAGTACAAAATAATTATGTGAAGCCAGTACTCAATTTAAGTAATATAATCGACATCAAGAAAGGCCGACATCCTGTAGTAGAAAAAAGTCTCAACGGCCAATGGTTTATCCCTAATGATACTTATTTAGACAATAAGCAAAATCGCTTGTTAATCATTACCGGGCCCAATATGGGCGGCAAATCCACCTATATGCGCCAGGTAGCACTGATTGTACTCATGGCCCAGATAGGCTCCTTTGTCCCGGCAGAACAGGCTGAAATCGGACTGGTAGATCGGATTTTTACCAGAGTAGGGGCATCTGACGATTTGGCCCGGGGTCAGTCTACATTTATGGTAGAAATGCAAGAAGTGGCTAATATCCTGCATAATGCCACTGCAAAAAGCCTTATTATCATGGACGAAATTGGTCGGGGCACCAGCACTTTTGATGGTTTGTCCATTGCCTGGGCTGTTGCCGAGTACTTGAATGATCCTCAAAAAATTGGCGCCAAAACCCTTTTTGCAACCCACTATCATGAGCTGACCAAACTGGCTGAAAGGCATCCGGAAATAAAGAATTATTGTGTTGCCGTTAAGGAAGAGGGGGAAGACATAGTATTTTTGCGCCAGATTGTCCCAGGCAGCAGTGACCGCAGTTATGGTATTCATGTAGCCAAACTGGCTGGTCTACCGGCCGAAACAATCCTGCGTGCCAAAGAGATTCTGGAGCAGCTGGAAAATGAGCGGAAAGATATTAGCATCAGGCAGGAAATACCCTATTCAACCCCCGTACAGCAGCTGACCTTATTTAATGATTCCAATCCTATTCTGGATGAATTGTTAAATTTAAATCTTATTACTACAACCCCCCTGGATGCATTGAATATCCTGTTTAACTTGCAGAAAAAGGCCCAGGAATATCTCAAACGATGAGGAGGAGGTCTGATTGTCTAACAGGATAAAAATCTTAGACCCGATAACCGCCAACCAAATCGCCGCCGGAGAGGTGGTAGAAAGACCTGCCTCAGTAATCAAAGAACTGGTAGAGAACTCCATTGATGCCAGGGCCAGCAAAATAGAAATTGAAGTAGGCGAATCGGTATTATCCTATCTTCGTGTCTTTGATAATGGAATGGGGATTAGCAAAGAAGACCTTCCTCTGGCTTTTCAAAGACATGCTACAAGTAAAATAACGTCCATCAATGATCTAACTCAGCTTTTAACCCTGGGTTTTCGGGGTGAAGCCTTGCCCAGTATTGCTTCCGTATCAGAACTGGAAATCTCCAGCCGGACTGCTGATTCCATCAATGGCTGGAAATTCAGATTTTCCGGGGGCCA
Source organism: Carboxydocella sp. JDF658 (assembly GCF_002049395.1). Classification (NCBI taxonomy): domain Bacteria; kingdom Bacillati; phylum Bacillota; class Clostridia; order Eubacteriales; family Clostridiales Family XVI. Incertae Sedis; genus Carboxydocella; species Carboxydocella sp. JDF658. The sequence continues at coordinate 139,386 of NZ_BDLR01000032.1, forward strand.
TCTAGTATCTGAAGAGGCGGTAGGCATGCCTGTTGGCACTGATATCATTGTACGCAACCTGTTTTTTAACACCCCCGCACGCAAAAAACATGTCAAATCAGAGTCAACCGAACTGGGTCATATTAAAGATATTCTCTTAAGATTCGCCCTGGCCTATCCGGAAATCGCTTTTAAATTTACTGCTGCCAGTAGCCGTCAGTGGCAAACCGATGGAAAGGGAGATTATTTTTATCCCCTGGTTTTGAATTTTGGTGAGGAAATCGCCAGCAAAATGCTTGAAGTCAAAGGCGAAAGTGCTGATGCCAGTATAAAAATCCATGGTTTTCTGGCTCCGCCAGCTTTTAGCCGGACAACCCGGCTGCAACAAATTATTTTTGTAAATCGCCGCCTGGTTCGCTCTCGCTTAATTTCCAGTATTGTGGAAAAAACTTTAAATACCCTGTTAGCCATAAACCGCTATCCAATATTTTGCCTGTTCATTGAAATTAAGCCTGAAATAATTGATGTAAATGTTCATCCAACTAAAATGGAAATCCGTTTTAGTGAAGAAGATCTAATAACTAAAGTGATCGAAAGTGCTGTCAAAGAGCAGTTTTTCCCACAGCAATCAGCCAAAACTATCATAAATAGTATGACTTTGGCAGATAAGAAAATCAGCAAGGAGCTTCCACAAGCACGTCCCTTGTTTGTAGAGCTATTTAGTCAACCTGCCAAACCAGATATTACACCACAAATTCAGGAAATAAAAGAATCCGCTCCTGATTATCCGCTTTCGCTCCCAGGCTGGCGGGTAATCGGGCAGATTTTTGACTCCTTTATTCTGTTGGAGGATAATCAGTGTTTCTCCCTGGTTGATCAGCATGCTGCCCATGAGCGAATACTCTATGAAAAATTGCTTAATGAAAAGGATTTCCGCACAGCAGTGCAACCCCTGTTATATCCTGAAACCATTACTTTGAACCCATTGCTTTTTCAAACCCTAATCGATAAAATCTTTCTCTTTCAGGACTTTGGTTATTTAGTTGAACATTTTGGGCAAAATACTATATTATTGAGAGCAGTTCCCCTGGGATTGGATAATGCTACTGCTACTGAACTATTCCATGATTTACTTGAACTGATGGTTGACAAACAGTATGAAAACATTCAGCGTTTACAGGAAAAATGGTTAATCTTAAGGGCCTGCAAAACAGCAATCAAAGCAAACCAGAAACTATCTCTACCAGAAATGGAAGCTCTAATAGAACAATTACATCAATGCACTTTACCAGTAACCTGCCCCCACGGGCGACCAACAAAAATTGAATGGCAACTAAAGGAGCTAGAACAGCTTTTTAAACGCACATGAGGTGAATAAATTGCAGTTTGTTGTTACCACTTCAAATAAAGCCTCGGAAGAGAGTATAAAAAAAGCCATATCCTTGGCACAGCGCTTACAGTTACCCTTTGTTCATCGTTCTAAAGTAAGGAATAATCCGGAGCAAGTATTAATTATTGTTAGTTTGGAAGATATCTTCATTAGGTATCAGAACAAAAATTTATCCTGGCATCCCAATATGGCAAAACTGAGAATATTAAATTTGATGAGAAACGGTCAGGACCCCCTGATCACGGCAGTAGACCCTCAACCAGGGGATCACATCCTGGATTGTACCATGGGCCTGGGAGCAGATAGTTTGGTTCTGGCCTATAGTGTAGGACCAACAGGAAAAATCACTGCCCTGGAATCGGAAAAGCTTGTTGCTGTTTTGGCCGAAAATGGTTTTGCGAAATTGAATGACACTATTTTAAAACCATTAACACAGCGAATTGAGATTATCAACAGTTCCTTTCACCATTTTTTAAATAGAACTCCCGGACAATCTTTTGATGTCATTTATTTTGATCCCATGTTTCAAATAACCAAAAGCAAGTCAACGGGTATTAATATACTACGATTAATTGGTAACCCGACTCCCCTTATGGCCGCCGATGTCCAGTTAGCGTTAAGCAAGTGCCGTCGGCAGGTTGTAGTTAAAGAGAACCTGAATAGTGACTTCTTTAAGAACTTCAGGCCAGACCAATTAATTAAAACCAGTTCTAATCTTGGCTTCGGTATCTATTATTCTAGTAAGCAAGAGGGATAGTGATGGATTATCAACCAGTTTTAATTATTGTAGGACCCACCGCCGTAGGTAAATCAGCAGTAGGCATTGAATTAGCCAAACTCATTGACGGGGAAATAATATCCGGAGATTCTATGCAAGTGTATAAAGACATGGATATAGGAACAGCTAAAGTACCTGTTGAACAGCGCCAGGGAATTCCCCATCATCTTCTGGATATTATCAGTCCGGAAGAGGAATTTAGTGTAGCCTTGTTTGAAACCCTGGCAGAAGCAAAGATTAAAGATATCTATGCCAGAAATAAAAAACCTATCATTGTTGGCGGTACAGGTTTATACATAAAAGCTTTAACTCATACCTATGATTTTACACCTTTCGCTGTGGACTGGCAGTGGCGCAAGAGCAAAGAAAAAGAAGCTACCCTGCGAGGGACCGAAGCACTTTGGCAGGAACTGGCGGCTATCGACCCAGTAACAGCTAACAAATTACATCCCAATGATCTCAAAAGAATAATCAGAGCTTTAGAGGTATATCATTTTACAGGAAAGCCTATCAGTTACTATCAGGAAAAATCCCGGCAAAAGGGCTTAAAAAGAAAGTATTTGATGTATGCATTAACTGCCAGCAGGGAAAAATTATATGAGCGGATAAATTTAAGAGTGGAACAAATGCTGGCAAGTGGCTGGATTGAAGAAGCCCAACATTTACTGGACAAATACAATTTAAGCAATACAGCCAGCCAGGCAATAGGCTACAAACAGATTTTCTCATATTTACGCGGAGAAATTACTTATCTGCAAATGGTGGAGGATATCAAGACAGCTACCCGCCGTTATGCCAAAAGGCAATTAACCTGGTTACGCCAGGAAGAAAATATCAACTGGCTGGATGTAACTGATCAATCAATCCATGATATCAGTAAAAAAATTGCTCAAGAGGCAGCAGGACTATGGGCAAAAATGTAGAAATATCTTTCCAGCAAAGCGTTTGCCCTTATTTATAAATTTAGATGGAGGTATAGAGAGATGACAACAACTAAATCCACTATTAATTTACAGGATGCTTTTTTAAATCAGGTCCGGAAGGAAAATATCCCGGTAACTGTTTATCTTGTTAATGGTTTTCAACTTAAGGGACTGGTAAGAGGCTTTGATAATTTTACTGTTATCTTAGAACAAGAAGGTAAACAACAAATGGTTTATAAACACGCAATTTCAACAGTAGCTCCCATTAAGCCTGTTCATTTTTCTTTTTCTGATAACCGCAATGTTAACCAAAACCAGTAAGTTAGCAAGGGGCTGGCCTGAAG
>NZ_BDLR01000033.1:0-15230 GCF_002049395.1 Carboxydocella sp. JDF658
GATCCAGGCCCTGCTCAACAGGGGAGTACTGGTAGGTACTACTTTAAATAACACCAGGGTTATCAGGCTGGAACCGCCATTAATTATATCCAATGAAGAAATTAATCTCTTCTTGCAGATATTGGAGGAAAGCCTCAATGAGGTGGTAAAGGAGGTGGAAGAAGATGCCTAAGATAAGAGTTTCCAAATGGGTGGCTGCTCCTAAAGCTGTTGTTTTTCCGTTAGCTGCGGCGATGGAGGATTATCCCAAGTTTATGCGCAATGTAAAAGAAGTTAGGATTATCAACCGGGAGCATAACTATGCCATTTCCGCCTGGAAAACAGAAGTAGATGGCAGAATGATTTGCTGGCTGGAAGAAGATCGTTTTTATCCGGAACAGGGGCAGATTGATTATAAGCTCATCAGTGGGGATTTAAAAAAGTTTGAAGGCAGCTGGGTTATTGAAGACAAAGATGGCGGCTCCCTGGTCAGTCTAACTGTGGATTTTGAACTGGGGGTTCCGGCACTGGCACCATTATTAAACCCTATATTAAGTAAAAAAACAAAAGAAAACTGCTTAGCTATGCTGGAGGGAATAGCCGGATATGTGAACCGGCTCTAGTCCCTCTTTTTTCTGCTTTCTTTTTGTGGTATGATTTAGGGCAAGAAAATGGAATGGAGTGTAATAGGAATGAACAGGATTCTCTATGTGGTACGGCCGGTAGCAGGCGGGATGGCTGAACACGTCCGCTCCCTAATTCAAGGGCTAGATACAAAATGGGAGATAGTCCTGGCGGGTCCGCCACAGCTAAAAATAGAAGGAAAAACAATTACTTATTTGCCCCTGAAAATCTCCGCCAGCCTTAATCCCTGGGCTGATTGGCCGGCGGTTTATCAGCTGCGCCGGTATTTACAGGAGAAAAAATTTGATCTTATCCATGCTCATGGAGCTAAAGCCGGTCTGATCAGTCGGCTGGCAGCGATGGGATCAAAAACACCGGTGCTGATCACGGCCCACAATCTGATACTGGCAGGCTCTGTGAAAGGCTGGAAAGGCATGGTTTATAAAGTGCTGGAGCGTGTTCTGGCTGGCAGGACAACTGCGTATATTGCCGTTTCCCGGGCTATTGCCAGGGAATTAGAGCAGCTTGGCGCCAGGCGGGAGCAAATTCATATAATTTATAACGGTATAGATACCAGTTTTTTTTCCCGGTTTCCTTTCACTCCATCTCAAGCCCGAGCAGCACTGGGTATTTCTCAGGAGGCAAAAATAATTGGTTCGGTAGCGCGGTTTGCTCCTCAAAAAGGATTAAATTATTTTGTTGAAATGGCAGAACTTATGGCCAGAGAAAGGGAAGACTTGTTATTTTTGCTGGTAGGGGACGGGCCATTAAAACCCCAGCTGGAGGAACAAGTAAAAATAAGCGGCTTGTCAAAAAGATTTGTGTTTACAGGACATGTTGAAGATATCCGGCCCTATTTAAGGGCAATCGATGTTTTTGTCTTACCTTCGCTTTCGGAGGGGATGGGAATATCCCTGCTGGAGGCGGCAGCGGCTGGCTTACCGATGGTGGCAACTAACGCTGGCGGGATACCGGAAGTAATTACCGATGGCCGGGAGGGCTGGCTGGTACCGGTGGCAGATAGCAGGGCGCTGGCAGCAAAAGTAGGCTGGGTGCTGGATAATTTAAATCTGGCCCAGCAGATAGCATTAGCAGCTAAACAAAAGATTGAAACTCAGTTTTCACTAGCTGGAATGATAAAGGCAACAGAATCAGTTTATCAAAAAATTATAAGTGAGGGGAAAAGAAATTGAGCAAGCGGATTTGGCTTTTTCTTTTGCTTTGTTTGGGCCTGGTTCTAAATCCGACATTGGCTGTATCTGCGGAGAGGCCCAAAGTGGTGGTATTGATTCTGGATCACCTGAGCCTGCAGGACTGGCAAAGCGAAAATTTGCCCAATCTGCAGAAGCTGATGGCGCAAGGAGCGCTGGGATTGATGAATACTCCGGTGGCTCAGGGTTATCCCCGTTCAGCTAACAGCACCATGTTGACAATAGGGGCGGGAACCCGACTGGGTACGGATCTGACTACAGAGCTGGCCCTGGATAGTAATGAAACCTGGCTGAATGAGCGAGCTTTTGATTTGTACCGGCAACGAATGGGCTATCACCCTACGGGCCAGATATCCGTATTATCCGTTCCCCAGTTACTGAATTTGGCTGCTAAATTACCTTATCTCAATCAACCGGGAGCCCTGGGAGAAACTATACACCGTCAACAATTGCGGACAGCCTTAATCGGTGATCGGGATCGGGATTTGCCTTTTCGACCGGCGGCTTTATTTGCCATGGATGCAAAAGGGCAAATAGATTTTGGGGCTGTGGGGAGCCGGATTACTACCATTGATCCGGAACGGCCTTTTTCTAAAAAAATTGATGTTGCTAAAACTGAAAAAGTTTTAAAACAAGTTTGGAATGTAGCGGATTTAATCATAATTGACTGGGGGGATTTAGGTCGGCTTGAAGCTGCCAGAAACATGATGCTGCCTGAATGGTGGCAGGCCCAGCGCAAACAAGTACTACAAGAAGCTGATAGCTTCCTTGGTCAATTATATCAGCTGTGTGCAGAAGAAAAAGCTTATTTGCTAATAATAAGTCCTACACCATCAGCCAAGGCCCTGGAAGAAGACCGGACAGCTGCCCCTTTGCTGCTAGTTGGGCCGGGGATAAAGCAGGGCTGGCTTTTCAGCCCTACAACCAAGCGCGAGGGGCTGGTAGCCAATATAGATGTGGCTCCTGCTATTTTACAACTCTTGCATCTGGACAAGCCGGAAGTGATGCTGGGACAGGCTTTTAAAGCAACAGGCAATGGCAAGAAGCCGGAGGATTTAATCCGGCAGGAGGAAAGGATGGTTGCGGTGTTCCAGGCTCGGCCACCCCTGGCCCGTGGCTATGCCTTCTGGGAACTGGTTGTTTTGTTGCTAGCACTGGTTTCGGTATTTTTGCATCGGCCACGTCCTAAAACGATGGGGCAAATTCTGCTGGCCTTTGCGGCGGTTCCGGCTGTTTTTCTCCTCTTACCTCTGTTACCGGTTCAGAGTCTTCCGGTTTTATTAGGTGTTACTATTCTGGCCACCTTTGTCTTAACTGTGGTTTTGTTGCCCCTGCGCAAAGTCCATATCTTGTTACCTTTTGCTATGCTTTTTCTATTTACCGTTTCTGTGATTGTAATCGATACTGTCATGGGTAATCCGCTGATGAAACAGAGTGTGCTGGGGTATGACTTTCTGGTAGGTGCCCGTTATTATGGGATTGGCAACGAGTATGAAGGTGTAATTTTGGGGGCAAGCATAGTTGGGGTTGCTATTCTGGCCGAAATCTGGTCAAAACAGCAGCGACTACTGGGCTGGGTGATTGCAGTTGTTTTTGCTGGTATAACGTATTTACTGGCAGCTCCTGGCCTGGGTAGTGATGTGGGTGGAGCTATTGCAGCCGTAGGGGGCTTCATCTGGACCTGGTTACTCTTACAGGGCAAGCAGATAAGATGGCGGCAAATATTCGGTATTGGTCTGGCTACCATCTTGCTTCTAGTCCTGTTCTTTTACTGGGACTGGCAGCGGCCCCCGGAATTGCAGACGCATATGGGGCGAACGATGGCTCTGGTTGTTGGCCAGGGCTGGAAGGCCCTCTTTGATATATTCCAGCGCAAACTGGCCATGAATTATAAATTGATCGTTGGCGTCACAGTCTGGGCCCGGGTCTTTTTAGGGGCACTCCTGGTTCTGACCATTCTATTTTATCGGCCGGTTGGGGTGATGAAGAGAATCAGGCAGACATACCCTGTATTGTTCCGCGGTTTAAGCGGGGCGATGGTAGCGGTGCTGCTGGTACTGATAGTAAATGATTCCGGGATCGTTGCAGCCGCTACGGCCATGATTTATTTGTCATCACCCTTACTTTATCTAGTGCTAAATGAACTAAATGGGAGGCGGGGGTTATGAAAAAGTATGGGAAAATCAGGTTGACAAATGGTAAAGTGAGTTATGCTGTCTGGTTAAAGGATGGGCAGATCGGATTGTTGTCTGAACCGCCCTGGGTCAATGACAACAAGATAATCGAGGTAATACCGGATACAGGAGATATCCAGTTGCTGGCTCCCTGTAACCCGAGCAAAATCATTTGTGTTGGGCTTAATTATCGCCAGCATGCAGCTGAGCTGGATATGCAATTACCGCCGGAGCCTGTTATTTTCTTAAAACCGCCGTCAGCAGTGATTGGACCTGGTGATATTATACGATATCCTGAGCAAAGTCAACGGGTAGATTATGAGGGGGAACTGGCAGTAGTTATCGGGCATGAGTGTAAGAAAATCGATACTAAAGCCGCCTCCCGGTATATTTTTGGTTACACCTGTGCTAATGATGTTACCGCCAGAGATTTACAACAAAAAGACGGCCAGTGGACCCGGGCCAAGTCTTTCGACACATTTTTGCCCTTAGGACCGTATATTATAAAGGATATCGACTGGCGGGACCGTACCATCAGGACAACCCTGAATGGACAGATTAAACAGGAAGCGAAAACGGATATGTTAATTCATAGCGTTGAAGCCCTGGTGTCATACGTATCACAGGTTATGACTCTTTATCCCGGGGATGTAATCCTGACCGGTACTCCTGAGGGGGTAGGGCCGATGCTGAGGGGGGATGAGGTTTCAGTAGAGATAGAAGGGCTTGGTATATTAATAAACAAAGTTGAATAAAAAATTTTTATTGACATCCGGGGAAAATGTGCTATTATTTAATTTGATTGGATTCCGAAAAGCGCCTGGAGGTGGGATCGGTTTCCAAAAAAATGTTTAAAGGAGGATGAGATGTTAAATGAACGCTTTGGGTCGTCACATCTTGGCTGAAATTTATGGATGCAAATTTGATATTCTGAACGATGTAAAGAAAGTTGAGCAAATTATGGTTCAAGCTGCTCTTGAAGCAGGTGCCGAAGTACGGGAGTTTGTGTTCCATAAATTCAGCCCCCAGGGTGTTAGTGGAGTTGTTGTGATTTCTGAATCCCATTTAGCCATTCATACCTGGCCTGAACTGGGGTATGCGGCAGTAGATGTCTTTACCTGCGGAGAAAAAGTTGATCCCTGGGATGCTTGCAATTATCTGGCTGAGCAATTCGGCGCAGAGCAAGTGGAAGCCAAAGAAACCAAACGAGGGATCATCGATTCCATTCTTCCGCAGAAGGCCGCTGCCAATCTGTAGGAGGGATATTTATTAGTACTGACCGACGACGTCAAAAAGGTTAGTATAAGCCTTGACAGCCTGGAAGAGGTTGCAAGGCTTATATTTTTTTGCTTTTCTGTTTTCAAAAAAGAGGAATTATTCTGACAATGTAGAATTACTTTTTTGATAGAGATGGGAGGGGAGAAGATGGATAAACTGATTCAGGTCGCAAGACAGTGTTATCAATGTGGAAAATGCAGTGCGGGCTGTCCGGTTCAATTTGCCATGGACATACCACCCAACCAGGTTATGCGTTTGTTGCAGAGAGGCCTGGTGGATGAAGTTCTCACTGCCAAATCCATCTGGGTTTGTGCCAGCTGTAATACCTGTACCACCCGTTGTTTGCGGGGCATTGATATCGCTGCCACCATGGATGAATTGAGGAGGCTATCATTAAAAAGAGGTATGGCAAATCGGTTTGGGCGCAATGCCAATATATTCCATGATGTCTTTCTGGGCTCAGTACGGCGTTTTGGCAGGTTGTATGAACTGGGGCTGGCCATCCAGCTAAATTTAAAAACAGGCAACCTGTTTAAGGATGCCCAATACGGCTGGCCTATGTTCAGTAAAGGAAAACTGAAACTTTTCCCTGAATCGATCAATGGTCTGAACCAGATCAATAAAATCTATCAGGCTGCACGCGAGATGGGAGATGATATCTAATGGCCAATTATGCATACTATCCTGGTTGCAGCTTACACGCAACTGCCAGGGATTTTGACCTTTCCACAAAAGCTGTGGCTCAAAAACTGAATATGAGGTTAATCGACATTCCCGACTGGAATTGCTGTGGAGCTTCATCTGCTCATAATAGAGGTCATTTTCTGGCAGCAGCTATTCCAGGCCGGAATCTTTTTCTAGCCCAAAAAGTGGCTGGGGATATTGTTGTCCCTTGTGCTGCCTGTTATCAGCGGTTGCAGACGGCCAGACATGAGCTACAGCATTCTGAAAAGGCAAGAGAAAAAATGGAAGAAATTATGGGCTATTCCTATGATCCGACCATCAAAGTAAAAAATATAATCGAGGCTGTGAGTGAAAATATTGAGAAAGGTCAGTTAGTCCGCAATCTGGCCGGATTGAAGGTTGTTTGCTATTACGGCTGTTTGCTGGTAAAACCCCCTGGTATCACAGGATATGGTCATCCGGAAAATCCAATGTCTATGGATAACATACTGGCTTCAATCGGTGCCCAGGTTCTGCCTTACCCTTATAAAACAGAATGCTGCGGCGGTTCACTGCCTTTTTATCAGGAAGGGGTACACGAAAAGTTAATTTATGATATTCTCCGTATTGCCTGGGATGCGGGGGCAGAGGCGATTGTTACCGCATGCCCTCTCTGTATGTCGAACCTGGATATGCGGCAAAAGGAAAGCAAAAAATATGGTGATTTACCGGACATTCCAGTATTTTATTTAACCGAGCTGGTAGGGCTGGCTCTGGGTTGTAAAAGCAATGAGCTCGGACTGGAAAAGCATTTTATAGATCCACTGCCTTTGTTGCAAAGATACAACTTACTTGCATAGCACCTTTAAGAAAGGTTATAATATACGCAAACATTACAAAAGCCCGTTGCAGGGCTTTTTCCTTTGTTTTTAGATTCCTGCCTTCAGGCAGGAAAAGTGGATTTGGCCACGAATATATTAAAGGTTACAAATTTTACTGAGGAGGTTTGTCGATGGCCGCTGAGGTACTGGAAGCTGTTGCAGGTGATTTAGAAGAGGTGGAAAAGATTATTGGACGATATCTTAAGGTTCGTTCCGGCCATCTAACTGATTTTGCCCACCTGGAAGCCGATGGGTATGAACGCTGGCTCCGGCCTGCAGCGGTTTTGTTGATAAGCCGTATTTTCGGGTATAAAGGGCAGAAAGCTCCCGCTTTGGCAGCAGTTGTTCAATTGATTTATCTGGCAGCAAGGATTCATCGACAGGTACCTGATACTCATTCTGCGGGAGAGGAGATAGATCCCCGGGATGGTACCCAGCTGCCGGTTTTAGTAGGGGACTACCTCTATGGACGCTTTTTTACTACCCTTTGTGAGGCTGATTTGCTGGAATTTCTAGGGCCGTTGGCAGACATTATTCGGAAAATAAACGAGGCGGCTGTGCTTCGATTACAGGGCCACCAGCTGGACTGGCCGGAAGAAGAAAAGGAGCTACTGGCCGGGGGCTGCCGACTGGCATCCAGGCTGGCCCGGGTTGATTCCAGCCGGGAAGAGGAAGCCTATCAGCTGGGGTTGGCTCTGGCCCGAAAAGATGAGTGGCAGGCTCTTAAGATTATTGCCAGCTGGCCGGAGTGCCAGGAAAAACAGGATTTAACCTGGTTGATCAACTGGTATTGTAATGCAGAAAACCAATTATTGATGGAAAGGAGATAATCAATGGGTTATCGGGATTTGCGACATTTCATTGAGGCATTAGAACAAAAAGGCTGGCTAAAGAGGATTACCACAGAAGTGGATCCCATTCTGGAAATTACCGAAATTACAGATCGAGTTTCTAAAGCCTATGGACCTGCTCTTTTGTTTGAAAATGTCAAAGGTTCGGACATGCCGGTTCTGATTAATGCTTTCGGAACTTTTGAAAGAATGAACCTGGCTTTAGAAGTAAACAATCTGGATGAAATAGGACAGGAAATTCTTACTTTTTTGCAACCGCCGGAAGTTCCAACTAGCTTTTTCGACAAATTGAAAGCATTGCCGAAAGTTGCTCAAATCGCGAATTTTATGCCTAAAATTGTTAAGACTGGTCCGGTTAAAGAAGTGATTCTTAAAGGGGACGAAATCGATATTACCAAATTCCCCATTCTCAAATGCTGGCCGGGGGATGGGGGGCGGTTTATTACTTTGCCCCTCGTCTTCACCAAAGATCCGGAAACAGGGAAACGCAATGTAGGCATGTACCGAATGCAAGTATATGACGGTCGGACTACCGGTATGCACTGGCATCTACATAAGCATGGTGCTGAGCATTATCGGGCCCACAAGCGCCGTGGGGATCGGAAAATGGAAGTAGCAGTGGCACTGGGGGCTGACCCGGCTACTATTTATGCTGCTACCGCTCCGCTGCCAGCCGGGGTGGATGAGATGTTTTTTGCCGGGTTCCTGCGTAAAGAGCCAGTAGAACTGGTGAAATGCGAAACCGTTGACCTGGAAGTACCTGCCCATGCTGAAATTGTGCTGGAAGGTTATGTTGATCTGGATGAATTGCGCTGGGAAGGACCCTTTGGGGATCATACCGGTTACTATTCTCTGGCTGACTATTATCCGGTCTTCCATATTAATTGTGTTACAATGAGAAAGAAACCCATTTATCCTACTACTATCGTTGGTAAACCACCGATGGAAGATTGTTATCTGGGGAAAGCAACAGAAAGAATCTTTTTGCCCCTCTTGAAACTTCAGTTGCCGGAAATAGTGGATATGAACTTGCCTTTAGAAGGGGTTTTCCATAACTGTGCCATTGTTTCCATTCGCAAAAGCTATCCTGGCCATGCCAAAAAGGTAATGCATGCTCTCTGGGGCATGGGACAAATGATGTTTACCAAACTCATAATCGTTGTGGATGAACATGTTAACCCACACAATGTTTCCGAAGTCATGTGGAAGGTTTTCAATAATATCGATGCCAAAAGGGATGTAGTAATGGTCGAAGGACCCCTTGATATCCTGGACCACGCTTCGCCTCTTCCAAATTACGGAACTAAAATGGGGATCGATGCAACCAAGAAGTGGCCCAGTGAAGGTCATACCAGGGAATGGCCGGATGATATTGAAATGAGCCCGGAAATCAAGGAACTGGTCGACAGGAAGTGGAAGAGTTATGGTATCGACTAATCTGATGGCTAAAGTAAAAATTTTTGCTGAAATGATTAAATTTGAACATACTATTTTCGCTTTACCCTTTGCCTATCTAGGAGCCTTTCTGGCAGTCGGTGGAGCACCGACCTTGAGTCAGTTTCTCTGGATAACCCTGGCCATGGTCGGTGCCCGCACCGCCGCCATGTCTTTAAACCGCATCATAGATCGACACATAGATGCCCGTAATCCCCGCACAGCTACCCGGGCGATTCCTAGAGGTCTGTTATCGGTTGGTGAAGTCTGGGTTTATACGCTCCTTTCTTTTTTGTTAATGGGGTACGCTGCAGCTCAGCTGAATGAGTTGTGTTTTAAGCTTATGCCGATTGCTATTTTCTTTCTGGTCATTTATTCTTATACGAAACGGTTTACCTGGCTTTGTCATTTGGTACTGGGTATAGCCATTGGCCTGGCACCGCTGGGAGCCTGGGTTGCTATTAGAGCTGCAATTGAGTTACCAGGGGTTGTACTTGGCCTGGCGGTTGCCACCTGGATCGCTGGTTTTGATATTATCTACGCCTGTCAGGATTATGAATTTGACCGTACCCATGGCATTTACTCCATTCCTGCCCGGTTTGGCCTTGCTAAAGCGCTGTTAGTCGCCCGTATCATGCATGCTTTAACGGTTGTATTGCTGGTGTTGACCGGGGTACTGGTGGCAGCCGGATGGATATATTACTTGGGGGTACTTATTACTGTTGGCATACTAATTAAGGAACACTCTCTGGTATCTCCCCGGGATCTTTCTAAACTGGATATCGCTTTTTTCAATATGAATGGTATTATCGCTGTTCTAATGTTTGTTTTTACATTACTGGACCTGTTTCTCAGGTAAGGAGGATTTTATGGGCTCATTCGTAGTCGCAATTACGGGGGCCAGTGGAGCTCCTTATGGGGTAAGGTTGCTCCAGGCTTTGGCTGAACTGGGCTGGGATGTGGATTTGACTATTACCGGTCCGGGTTTTCTGGTACTACAAGATGAACTGGGCTGGCAGCTAGATGCTGACAGTCCCCAGCTCGAGGGAGCAATAAAGGCATATTTAAACTGGCCTCAAAGCAGGCGTCTTACCTACTATCACTGGCAGGATATCAGTGGTCGCCTGGCCAGTGGTTCATATCGTACCCAGGGCATGATTATCATCCCCTGTACCATGTCCACCTTGTCAGGAATTGCTACTGGCCGTTCCAGCAATCTGGTAGAACGGGCGGCAGATGTAATGTTAAAGGAAGGAAGACCACTGGTATTAGTGCCAAGGGAGACGCCATTGAATCAAATTCATCTGGAAAATATGCTGAAATTGTCCCAAATGGGAGTGAAAATAGTTCCGGCAATGCCAGCTTTTTATCAACGCCCACAGACAATTGATGATATGGTGAATTTTGTGGTCGGACGTGTGCTGGATATTCTGGGAATAGAACATCAGCTGTACAGACGCTGGTCTGGACAAATTGGAGGGGAAACTGATGCAGGAATTGTTTCGTGATAGTGACCTCTATGATATCGTTGAAAAAGTAGTAAAAGGAGAAAGATTAAGCCGGGAAGATGGGATACGGCTTTATCAATCGAATGACCTGTTAACCATTGGCTACATGGCTGACCTGGTCAGGAAAAGGAAAAATGGTAACAGGGCCTATTTTATTGTCAACCGTCATATTAATCACACCAATATCTGCAAAGTACGTTGCAAATTCTGTGCCTTTGGCAGAGACAAGGATGATCCTAAAGCCTACTTACTGCCCCTGGAGGTTATTGAGGCTAAAGCCAGGGAAGTAGTAGACATGGGAGTAACTGAGGTCCATATTGTTGGCGGTTGCCATCCCGATCTGCGTCTGGAGTATGCCGAAGAAATGCTGCGGAGAGTGCACCGGATTTTACCGGGTGTTCATCTTCAGGCTTTTACCGCCGTTGAAATTGACCATTTTGCTGAACAGGAAGGGATAACGGTTGAAGAGGTCCTGCGTCGCCTGCAGGCGGCTGGACTGGGCTCTTTGCCTGGAGGTGGAGCGGAAATCTTTTCTCCCAGGGTTAGAGAAAAGGTTTGTGAGAAAAAAATCAGTGGGGAACGCTGGCTAGAAGTCCATGCTACCGCCCATAAAATTGGGATGAGGTCAAATGCTACTATGCTCTATGGCCACATCGAAACCATTGAAGAACGGGTAGATCATATGCTGCGCCTGCGGGAAGTTCAAGACCAAACCGGCGGTTTCATGACCTTTATTCCCCTGGCTTTTCATCCCAAACATACTCAGATGGAAAATGTTATTACTACCCGTACCACCGGTTTTGATGACCTTAAAACACTGGCTATCGGCCGGTTATTGCTGGATAACTTTGACCATATCAAGGCTTTCTGGATTATGATCGGCCCGAAAGTTGCCCAGGTTTCACTGGCCTTTGGTGTGGACGATTTGGATGGCACTGTGGTAGAAGAAAGAATTACTCATGATGCAGGAGCGGATACCAGTCAGTCCATGACACGGGCGGAAATAGTCAAGTTGATCAGGGATGCCGGCTTTGTTCCGGTGGAAAGAGATACGCTCTATAATGTAGTCAGGGAGGGTTAAGGTTGGCCAGTTTGCGTTTGGGGCAGGTGGATTTTATCAATTGCCTGCCTGTCTATACGGCAATAAACCAGGAGATTATTACCCTGGAGGCAGAAATCGTTCCCGGCCCACCGGCCCAGTTGAATCGCATGTTTTTGCAGGGAGAACTGGATGTTACACCCATTTCATCCATTGAATATGCCCGGCATGCTGACCAGTGTCTGGTTTTACCTGATCTATCCATTGGGGCGGATGGGGAAGTAATGAGCTTATTGCTTTTTTCCCGGATACCTGTTACTGAACTTGATCACAAAGTCATCGCCTTGCCTAACACATCAGCTACTACGATAGCCTTATTAAAAATATTACTGGAGCACTATTACCATATCAGCTGTGACTTCGTCACCATGGAACCGGATTTAACAGCTATGTTATCCCGGGCCGAGGCGGCTCTGTTAATTGGCGACATCGCCATGATTGAACAGCTAAAAGTGAACAGCGGCTATTATGAGGGCATAATAGTTACCGATGTTGGAGCTGTTTGGAAAGAGATGACCGGGGAAAGTATGGTGTATGCTGTCTGGGTGGTAAAAAAGGATTTTGCTGGAGAACACCCCCAGGAAATTGCCCGGCTGGCCAGTGCCCTGCAGGCTAGCTTGCGCTGGGGGCGGGAGCATGAAGACCAGCTGATTGCCCTGGCCCAGGACCGCAGTCCCTGGTTTACTGAAGACTATCTGAGAAGGTATTTTCATACCATCACCCATTCTTTAACAGAGAAAGATATTAGGGCAATGAATGCCTTCTTTGATTATGCTTATAAAACAGGGATACTGGAAGAAAGAGTGAAAATAGAGATCTGGAGGGAAAAAGATGGGCGTTGAACCGATTTTAAAAAAGGCATTGGACGGTGAACGCCTGTCTATGGCTGAAGGCGTTGCCTTACTCCAATCCAACGATCTGGTGGCGATTGGCCAGGTTGCTCATCAGATCCGTTTACGCAAACACCCAGAAAACCTGGTGACTTTTGTAATTGATCGTAACATCAATTATACTAATATTTGTAAAGTAAAATGCCGTTTTTGCGCCTTTTACCGTTCGGAAGATGATGCTGATGCTTATGTTTTGTCCTATGAAGAAATCTACCGCAAAATTGAGGAAACACTAGCTGTTGGTGGTACGCAAATTTTGATGCAGGGCGGTATTAACCCCAGTTTGCCTTTTGAATGGTACCTGGATTTGCTCAAAGGCATAAAGGAACGATATAATGTGCATATCCACTCTTTTTCGCCTCCGGAAATCGTACATCTGGCTGAAATCAGTGGGCTGAGTCTAAAGGAAACGATTGCTGCTTTACGGGAGGCTGGCCTGGATTCCATTCCTGGCGGTGGAGCTGAGATTCTGGACAACCGGGTCAGACATTATATCAGTCCCAGAAAAATTACCTGGGAGCAATGGATGGAAGTGATGATTATTGCCCATCAGCTGGGCATGAAAACAACAGCGACTATGATGTTTGGCAGTGTGGAAAGTCCTGAAGAGCGGGTGGCCCATATGGTACGGTTGCGGGAGGTTCAGGACCAAACCGGCGGTTTTACGGCTTTTATACCCTGGAGTTTTCAACCTCTCAATACCGAACTGGGAGGCACTACCGCTGGTGGTTTTGAGTATTTGAAAACCCTGGCAGTCAGTCGTATAATGCTGGATAATTTCCCTAATATCCAGGCTTCCTGGGTAACCCAGGGGTCCAAAATGGCGCAAATTTCCTTGCGCTTTGGAGCCAATGATTTCGGAGGCACCATGCTGGAGGAAAATGTGGTCAGAGCGGCAGGAGTAACCAACAGAGTGCCGATGGACGAGATAATAAGATGCATTAAGGATGCAGGTCATCGTCCTGCCCAGAGAGATACCTTATATCGCATTATCCGCTACTTTGATTAAGGCAAGGAGGGGCAAACATGTTTGGATTTGTAATTGGCTGGCAGGAAGCAATAATTATTCTGGTGATTGTTCTGATCATTTTTGGGCCCGGTAAGTTGCCCAGTATCGGCAAGGCACTGGGAGAAACTGTGCGCAATTTCAGAAAAAGCGCCAGTGAAACAGATACAGACAATGGCACCGAGAAAAAGGAACAATAGGGGTGAGCCCCATGTCTGAAAAGGAAATGTCCCTGCTGGGCCATTTAGAGGAGTTACGCTGGGTTATTATCAAGAGCCTTCTCTCTCTAATTCCTGGTTTTGCTATTGGCTGGTATTACCGGGAAACTATTATGCAAATTCTTTTAAAACCACTACTGGATATTAATCCGAATTTTAAACCGATTGTTCTGAAACCGACAGATGTTTTTTTCGTCTATGTCAAGATTGCTTTTGTAACTGGGATCGTTCTGGCCAGCCCTTATATTATCTATCAGATCTGGTCGTTTATTGAACCAGCTCTGAAGCCTCATGAGAAAAAGATCGTAGGCAGAATTCTTCCTGCGGCCGTACTGCTCTTTTTCACCGGCCTGATTTTTGCTTATTTTACTGTATTTAAAATCGGTACAGTATTTTTCTGGGGTTTTGGTGGGGAAGCAGTTGCACCTATGTATGGTATGCAGGAATACTGGAATTTCACACTGGCATTCCTCTTGCCCTTTGGCCTGGTGTTCGAGCTGCCGATAGTGGTGTCTATTTTGGCCAAACTGGGATTAGTTACTCCGGAATTTCTAAAAAAGAACAGAAAATTTGCCATTTTGCTGATTTTTGTTATTGCTGCTTTTTTAACTCCCGGTCCGGATATTATCTCCCAGCTTTTGATGGCAGCGCCAATGATTATCCTCTATGAAATCAGCATCTGGTTGGCCCGGATCGTAAAACCGATAAATCGTTTTGAGGAAGAAGAAGTGCAATAAGCCCTGAGCTTATTGCGCTTTTCACTAATATTCCAGGAAAGGAGTTTAACTCCGATGTCTGTAAATGAAAAAATGCGGCATTTGCCGGCAGTAGAAAAAGTTATGCAGGCAATTAAACCGGCGGTCAAAGCAAGATTTCCGCGGGAAATTCTGGTAAAAAAAATTCAGGCGGTGATAGAGGCCTATCGCCAGCGAATCAGGAATGAGGAATTAAAAGCGGTACCGGCGATAAGGGAGATCTGCGCTGAGGTGGAAAAGGCCCTATTACGTCTATCCACCCCGCAACTAAAACCGGTAGTAAATGCTACCGGGGTTGTTTTGCATACCAATTTAGGCAGAGCTCCTCTGTCTGACCGGGCAGTGGCGGCAGTGACAGCTGTGGCTCGGGGGTATTGTAATCTGGAAATGGATTTGTCCACCGGGAAACGGGGTTCCCGTTACAGTCATGTTGAGGAGCTGCTCTGTCAGATTACCGGGGCGGAAGCGGCACTGGTTGTCAATAATAATGCAGCAGCAGTTTTGCTGGCTTTATCCGTTCTCGGGGCAGGCAAGGAAGTGATTATTTCCCGCAGTCAACTTGTAGAAATCGGCGGTTCATTTCGTGTTCCTGAGGTAATGGCCCAGTCAGGTTGTATTTTAAAAGAAGTGGGGGCTACCAATAAAACTAAGCTCAGTGA
>NZ_BDLR01000034.1:0-30540 GCF_002049395.1 Carboxydocella sp. JDF658
GTGCGGGAGGTTATGCTGGACTATCTGCCTCTGGGGAAAGTGGTGGAAGATGGGGTGCAAAAACAGGAAATCATGGTGGTGGCTGCCCGGACTGTAGTAGTGGAACAGCTGCAACAACTGTTCCGGGAAGCAGGCCTGAACTTAAAAGTAATGGATGTGGAATCCCTGGCCCTGGCCCGCACTGCCGCTCTCTTTGATTCCAGCTGGCAGGCGCCGGAACGGGCAGTGGCCCTGGCTGATATCGGGGCTACCACTACCACCTTTTCCGTCCATGCCGGAGGAGTACTGCGCTTTACCCGTACTCTGCCCATAGGCGGGGAGAGATTGACCCGGGCCCTGGTGGATTTCTTCCAGATGCCCTGGGAGGAAGCGGAAAATACCAAAACCATTCTCAACCTGACCGGTGACCTGGGGACTACCGGGTTGACGGTTTTGCTGCACCGCAAGACGGAAGTGGTGCAACAGGTAATCGATCAGCTGGTGATGGAACTGAGACGCTCTCTGGAGTTTTATCAGACTCGTTATCGTCAGCTAAAAGTGGACAAACTCTATCTTTCCGGGGGTACAGCCCAGATGCAAGGCCTGGCTGCCTATCTGGCCGAGGGCCTGGAACTGCCAGTGGAAACCCTGAACCCGCTGTTGAAGCTGGATATCAGTCAGGAGGCCCGCAGTAAACAGAAGGAAATGGAAGCAACGGGAGCGGCCCTGGCAGTTGTAGCTGGATTGGCCCTAAGTGAGGTGGAATAAATGCAGGTTAACCTTTTAGCACCGCGAACCCATCTGGCCCAGCAGCCGGAGCGCAAAGGCCCTGCCCTGCAGGAACGCTGGTTAATAACGGGGGCGGGCATCCTGTTGCTGGGCTGGCTGGGGATAGTTGGCTGGCAGGTATATAGCCTGGGCCAGGCTGTGGAACAGGAAAAAGCGGCATTACAGCAGTTGAAGAGCCAGGTAGAGAAGCAGAACCAGGTGCTGCGCCTGGCCAAAAGGATTGAGGTGCAGCAGCGGGTCTGGCGGGAACTGGAGGGAAACCCTACCAACTGGCAGGGCGCCATTGCTAAAGTGGAGGGCTATGCCGGAACGGAACTGACACTAAGCCGGATCAAATTTGGACCGGCACCGGCAGACTGGCTTTTTCAGGGGGAGAGCCGGAATACAGCGGCAATAGAGGCTTTCCAGGCCAAACTGGAACAGGATAAATACTGGCAGGCTGCTGTAGTCAGGGAACTGGTGCGTCAGGCTGAACAGGGTAGCTATGCCTTTACCATCAGTCAGGGAGGGGAAGGACAATGAAACTGCCGGGATTGAGTTTTACCCTGACTGAGCGGGAAAAAAAGTTGATTAAACTGGCAGCAGTATTGCTTGTTTTTACCCTGGCCTATTACTATGGGATTGAGCCCTTGCAGGTAAAAAAGGCTCTGCGGGAACAGGAACTGCTGCTTCTGCAGCAACAAAAACAGCAGCTACAGGCGCAAGCAGCCGTGGTCCAGAAAAGCCTGGCCTTAGAACAACAGGGCCGGGAACTGGAAAAGCGCTTGCCTTCCAGCCTGGCTCAGGCTGATCTGCTGGGGCAATTGCGCCAGCTGGCCCAGGAGCATCAGGTCACTCTTGAACTGGTGCGCCTCAATTCCCAGCAGGAGGAACAAACTGTTGCCGGGGTGAAGGTCAAGAGTGTGCAGATGGCGCTGGCTTTAAGCGGCAGCCGTCAGGCTTTGCGGGATTTTCTTGCCGACCTGGAAAAACTGCCCCGGGCTGTCCGGGTACAGGCCGGGGAGCTCAGTACCAGTGAACAGGGGCAGCGACTGGACTTGAATCTGGTAATTTATTTTTTGCCCCCGGAGGTGTAAATTGACAACATACTGGTTTTGGCGGCATAATAGTAGATAACATCCAGGATGATGTTATCTGCTATTTTTTTGAGTTGAGGAGGAGCAGGGATGAGGAGATTGCGCTTTTTAACTGCCGGGGAATCCCACGGGCCGGCGTTAACAGTGATCATTGAAGGAATGCCGGCAGGGGTGCCTCTGACCAAAGCAGAGATTGATGAGCAGCTATGGCGCCGCCAGCAGGGTTATGGCCGCGGTGGGCGCATGGCCATAGAAAAGGATGAAGTGGAAATTTTGAGCGGAATCAGGCACGGTCTGACTCTGGGCAGTCCCATCAGTTTGTTAATTCGCAACCGGGACTGGGAAAACTGGCAGGAAATAATGTCTCCCCATCCCCGGACGGAAGGGACCGGGACAGAAAAAAAAGTGACCCGGGCCCGGCCTGGTCACGCGGATTTGAGTGGTGGCATAAAATACAAACACGGGGACCTGCGGAATATACTGGAACGGGCTTCGGCCCGGGAAACAGCTGCCCGGGTGGCAGCCGGTGCTGTGGCCAGGGCCTTGTTGAGGGCAGCCGGAATAGAATTAGTTGGGCAGGTGACAGCAATAGGTGGTGTAACCGCAGATACTTCCGACCTAACCTGGGAGGAGATTGCTTGCCGGATACCCCGGTCTCCTGTTTTTTGTGCCGATGAAAAGGCCAGCCGGAAGATGATGGCCGCTATTGATGAAGCCCGGGCAGCAGGAGATTCCCTGGGCGGGGTAGTGGAGGTAGCTGCCCTGGGAGTACCGGTGGGGCTGGGCAGCCATGTCCACTGGGACCGGCGGCTGGACGGGCGGCTGGCGCAGGCTGTAATGAGTATCCAGGCCATCAAAGGGGTGGAAATCGGGATGGGGTTTCTCGCCGCAGCCCGTCCTGGTTCGGAAGTGCATGATGAAATTTTCTGGAAAGAGGGACGGGGGTATTACCGGGAGACTAACCGGGCGGGAGGGATTGAAGGCGGTATCAGTAACGGTGAGCCCATTATTGTGCGGGCAGCAATGAAGCCCATTCCCACCCTCTATCGTCCTTTGCGCAGTGTGGATATCGAAACCAACCAGCCGTATCTGGCTTCGATTGAACGCAGTGATATCTGCGCTGTACCGGCAGCCCTGGTAGTGGTAGAAGCGATGGTGGCCCTGGTGCTGGCTGATGCAATTCTGGAGAGATATGGTGGAGATAACTGGCAGGATCTGAAAGTGGCTTTAGGTAGGTGAGGGTAGTGCTGGTATTTTTAACAGGTTTTATGGGTACCGGTAAAACCGCTGTTGCCCGACGGCTGGCGGCCATACTGGGATGGCCCTGGGTGGATACTGATCAGGAAATTGAAAAGGTAACAGGCCTCTCTATTGAGGATATTTTCCGCAAACACGGGGAAATTCGCTTTCGTTCGGAAGAAACCCTGGCTCTGAAGCGGATTGTGCGGGACTGGGCAGGACAGCCGGGAATAGTTTCCACCGGGGGCGGTATGGTTTTGAAGGCGGAAAATGTGGAACTGATGAGGGCCCACGGGGTAATCATTGGCTTAACAGCCACCCCGGAGGTGATTTTCCAGCGGGTAAAAATGCGGCAGTTGCGGAAACGGCCACTGCTCAGGACCAAAGGGGATGTGCGGGCCCGCATTGAGGAGCTGATGAGCCTGCGGGAACCGGTTTATCGGTCGGTAGCAGAAGTGATTATCGATACCTCCAGCAAAGAACCGGAGCAGATTGCCCGGGAGCTGGTCGAATGGATAAAAGGCAGGATGGCAGGTGAAAAGAGTGGAAAAAGTTAAAGTGGAACTGGGGCGGCGCAGCTATGAGATTCTGGTGGGACGTCAGCTGCTAGTTCAGATAGGAGAAAGCCTGGCCACCCTGGGTAAAGGGCGGCGGGCACTGGTAGTGACCAACCCCCTGGTCTGGGATTTATACGGGTCAGAAGTGGAAAAAGGCTTGCGGGAAGCCGGTTTTTCCTGGCGGGTAGCGATTTTGCCGGATGGGGAAGAGTATAAGACTTTGGAATCGGTCCAGACCTTGTATGATCAGGCACTGGTTGCCGGTTTGGATCGCCAGAGCTGGATAGTGGCCGTCGGTGGCGGTGTGGTGGGCGATATGGCCGGTTTTGCTGCTGCCACCTTTATGCGCGGTATCAATTTTGTGCAGGTTCCCACTACCTTGCTGGCTCAAGTGGATAGCAGTGTGGGGGGTAAAACCGGAGTCAACCACCCCAAAGGCAAAAACCTGATCGGGGCTTTTTATCAGCCCCGGCTGGTGGTCAGTGACATCGATAGCTTAAACTCCCTGCCAGAACGGGAATGGGCAGCCGGTCTGGCGGAAGTGGTAAAATATGGTATGATTTGGAATGAGTTTTTCTTTGAGTTTCTGGAGCAAAATAAAGAAGGAATCTGGCAGAGACAGGCTCAGCCGGTACAGGAAATGGTCAAGGCCTCCTGTAGCATCAAAGCCCAGGTGGTCAGCCAGGATGAGCAGGAACAGGGGCTAAGGGCTATCCTCAATTTTGGGCATACTTTTGGTCATGGCCTGGAGGCGCTGGGCCAGTATCGGGAATGGAAGCATGGTGAGGCAGTGGCTGTCGGCATGGTCATGGCCAGCCGGCTGGCTGTCCGGGCTGGCTGGCTGAAAGAGGCAGCACTGGAACGGCTGGAACGGCTGCTTACGGCCTTTAATTTACCAGTACGGGCCCCGGGGGTAGATCCGGAAGCTCTCTGGCAGGCCATGCTCTATGACAAAAAAGGCGAGGAAGGGCGTTTAACTTTTATCCTGCCGGATCGCATCGGAGGAGTGAAAATCGTCAAGGAGCTGGATCGCCAGCTGATTTTAGCTGCAATTGCGGAGGTGGTATGATGCTGAAACGCGCCGATTGGGTGGCGGTTTTGCAAAAGGCCCTGGCCCGGGGTGGCGATTTTGCCGATATCTTTTTTGAGGAAAAGGAAACCACCATTATTACCTGTGAGGATAATCGGATTGAACGGATTAATACCGGGATTGACTGTGGTGCCGGGATTCGAGTAATCAGTGGAGAAACTACCGCCTATGCCTATACCAATGACCTGTCCCAGTCCGGTCTGGAACAGGCGGCTCAGGTGGCGGCCAAAGGGGTGGCGGGGGCCCAGCCTGGTACATATGTGTTTGACCTGACTACACCCAGTGCCAGGGTTCCGGCGCCGGTAATCAAGGAACTGCCGGAACAGATTCCGGTAGAAAACAAAGTAGAGGCGGTGCTAGCCGCCAATACGGCAGCCCGTCAGGCGGATGAGCGGATTCGCCAGGTTTCTGTCACCTATGGGGATGTAAAACAAAAAGTAGTGATTGCCAGCAGTGAGGGCCAGCTGGTGGAAGATGAACGCCGGCGCCTCAGGTTTGTGATCAATGCTATCGCAGCAGCAGATGGAGTCATCCAGACCGGTTATAATGCTGTAGGCGGCGTGGTTGGCTGGGAGTTTTTACAGGAGGAACAGCCAGCGGCTGTGGCCCAGGATGCGGCCAGGCGAGCCGTACTGATGCTGGGGGCTAAACCGGCTCCGGCAGGCCGAATGCCGGTGGTGATGGCCGGAGAAGCCGGGGGAACCATGGTCCATGAAGCCTGTGGCCATGGCCTGGAGGCTGACCTGGTACAAAAACAGCTATCGGTTTATCAGGGCAAACTGGGCCAGGAGGTGGCCAGTCCCCTGGTAACGGTGGCCGATGATGCTACCTTAGCAGGCAAGTATGGTTTTTACCGCTATGATGATGAAGGCACTCCGGCTCAGCCGGTAACCTTGATCGAAAACGGGGTACTGGTGGATTATCTCTATGACCGGCATACCGCCGGCAAGGAAGGGCGGAAGTCCAATGGCCATGGGCGGCGGGAGAGCTATCATTACAAGCCCATTCCCCGCATGGCCAATACCTATATCGCTCCTGGTAAGGAGGACCCGGAGGATATTATCCGGGATGTGAAATATGGCTTGCTGGTTAAAAAGATGGGTGGCGGACAGGTAAATACAACCAACGGGGATTTTGTTTTCGACGTAGCTGAGGGCTATCTGATTGAGGACGGGGAAATCAGGTATCCGGTCCGAGGGGCGACCCTCACCGGCAATGGGCCCCGGGCCCTGCAACAGGTACAGCGGGTGGGTAAAGACTGGGGCTTTGCCATCGGTACCTGCGGCAAAGACGGACAAGGGGTTCCGGTAAGTGATGCTCAGCCTACCATCTTGCTGGAAGAGTTGGTGGTCGGGGGAACAGCTACGGGCGAGAAAAAAATTCGCCGGCTGTAAATAGTTCCTCCCTCTTCCGACTCATACTAACAGCGGAAACTGTCAGAAGAGGGAGGTTTTTTATGCTTCTGGAACGGAATTTAAAGATTTTGCTGGTCTCCGCAGAAGTCGCTCCTTTTGCCAAGACAGGGGGGCTGGCGGATGTGGCGGGCTCCCTGCCCAAAGCCCTGGCGGTTATGGGTAATGATGTGCGGATCGTTTTACCCCGCTACCGGGAAGTGGGAAAACAGAGCACTGTCACCGATTTTCCTGTGGAATTTGGACCGCGGCGGGAGACAGCGATTGTCCGGCAAAACTATATCGAGGCTCATTTAGGGGAGATTCATCGACAAATTCCGGTTTACTTTATCGATAACTATCATTATTTTGACCGGGACGGCTTTTACTGTCATCATGATGATGGGGAAAGATTTGCTTTCTTCTGTAAGGCGGTGCTGGAAATGCTGCCCCAGCTGGATTTTCAGCCGGATATTATTCATTTAAATGACTGGCAAGCGGGGCCCATTGCCCTTTTGCTGGAGGAAAAATATCGCTCCCAGCCGTTTTATGAGAAAATCTCCACCATTTTTACCATCCACAATCTGCAGTACCAGGGCCACCATGATCCCTATCTGCTGGATTGGCTGGGAGTAGATCGGCAACGGGTATTCCATCCTGAGGGAGTGGAGTTTTACGGCAGTTTCAATTTCCTGAAGGCCGGTCTGGTTTATGCCGATAAAATCAATACCGTCAGCCGCACCTATGCCAGGGAAATTCAGACTCCGGAATACGGGGAAAGGCTGGATGGGTTGTTGAGAAAGAGGGGGGCTGACCTGTCCGGAATCGTCAATGGCATTAACTTCCACGAGTTCGATCCCAGGACCGACCCGCGCATTTATCGCAACTATGATGCCGACTCACCGGAAATGAAGCGGGAAAACAAATACGCTTTGCAACAGGAACTGGGTCTGCCGGTGCAGGATGTGCCGGTAATGGGGCTGGTCAGTCGGCTGGTGGAGCAGAAGGGGCTGGATTTGCTGGTAGAAAGCGCAGACCAGTTGCTGGCACGGGATGTCCAGCTGGTAGTGCTGGGATTGGGAGAGGCGCGCTATGAACAGTTTTTCCGTCAGCTGAAACAACGTTATCCGGAAAAGGTGGGAGTGTTTATCGGCTTTAATGGGGTGCTGGCCCAGCGTATCTATGCTGGAGCCGATATCTTTCTGATGCCTTCCCGGTTTGAACCCTGTGGTTTAGGCCAGCTGATTGCCCTGCGCTATGGCACCATCCCGGTGGTGCGGGCTACCGGTGGCCTGGCGGATACTGTCCAGGATTTTGATATCCGCACCCAGACCGGCAATGGTTTTGTTTTTGCTGAATATGACGCCCGGGCCTTTTTGCGGGCGGTAGAACGGGCCCTGGAGATTTATCAGCATCATCCTTATCTCTGGCGTAAACTGGTACTGGGGGCGCTCCGGGAAGATAATTCCTGGAACAAAGCGGCCGCTGAATACATGGAATTATATGAAGCAGCCCTGGCCAGACGCCTGCATCTGGAAAGAATAGCTTAAAGGAAACGCCCCGCTTTAGGGGCTATTTTTTTGCAGCAAGTCAGGCAAGCTGCAGGCATAAAAAATATTTATGGGCATTACCGCTTGATTAAAAATCATTATACTTTACCTACCAGCTCTCCCAATCTGCTATAATTTGCAACAGAAAAAACTTCAGGGGAGAGATCAGATGTTTAAAGCGTTAACTGTAAAGGAGGAGAGCCCAAATGGCCAATAAGGTAATGGTGATTACCAGTGAGGTTTTAGGTAATGGCCCGGAGGAACTGGGGAAATTGCTGATGAAGAATTTCTTTTATACTTTGACCAGTGCTGAGGCACTGCCTGGCGCCATTTTATTTCTGAACAGTGGAGTGAAATTGCTGGTAGAGGGTTCGGTGGCAGCGGAATCCCTGCAAGTGCTGGCGGAACGGGGCGTAGATCTGCTGGCCTGTGGCACCTGTCTGGATTATTATCAGCTCAAGGATAAACTGGTAGTGGGCCAGGTTTCCAATATGGCAACCATCCAGGAAAAAATGTTGCAGGCTGAAACGGTAATAAATTTTTAGCAAGAGCAGGAATTTGCCGGAAAAAGTAGAATTAGAGTATATAAACCGGGAGAAGCTGTCAGTAAAGGAGGAGAAGCATTGGACAAGGTGGAAACCTACCCCCTGAGTCAGTATCCTGCCCTGGTACCGGTATTAAAAGAGGTGCGGCAGGGGGCCCAGGGGCTGAAAGTGCCGGAGCTTGGTACTCCTTTTGATGGTTGTGCCATTCGCCGCTGCCCGCAGACTATTGATAAAGGCATTTATCTGGTGGTTCTGGAGGAAGACGGACAGATGTTTTTTGTAGAAGATGATTTGCAGGCATTACCTCCCCTGGCATAAGGCCAGGGATTTTTGCACATCCTTGATAAAAGTAATGGCACAAGCCATTAAATACAAGAAAAGGAGTGGTGAGCATGAGCGAGAAAAAAACTGTTGCCAACCTCTTAGCTGCCTTTGCCGGGGAAAGCCAGGCCCGCAACAAGTACACCTTTTTTGCCAGCATTGCCCGCAAGGAAGGCTGGCTGGAAATCGCCGAGATTTTTGAAGAAACTGCCAAAAATGAAAAGGAACATGCTGAAGTTATTATTAAGTTGCTGAAAAAACTGGGTGACAGCAAAATGAATCTGAAAGCGGCCATCGAAGGGGAAACCTATGAATGGCAGGATATGTATCCGGAATTTGAACGGGTGGCCCGGGAAGAAGGAGAAGAGGAAGCGGCCCGTTTCTTTGCGGAAGTGCAGAAAGTGGAAAAATTTCATGCCCAACGCTTCCAGCAGTTATTGAAACAGCTGGAAGAAGGCACTCTGCTAAAAAAACCGGAAACCATCCACTGGCAGTGCCGGGAATGCGGTTATATCTGGGAAGGCAACGAACCGCCAGCAGTTTGCCCGCTCTGTGGCCATGAGCGCAGCTATTACAAACCAATGCCCAGGGAATGCTAAGTTTTCGAGAGGAGGCAAGAGAGATGATGTGGAAATGCGGTGTTTGCGGATATATCTATGATGGAGAACAGGCTCCCGATAATTGCCCCAAGTGCGGTGCCCCGAAAGAGAAATTCAGTCAGGTTCCCCAGGAGACGGTGGAGCTGATTTTAAAGGCCCGGCGGACCAATGACATACATATGGAACTGGCAGGTCTTCTGGACCATGTTCTGGCTCTGGCCGAGGAAGGGATTGAACTTAACCTTGATCCCCCCTGTGTGGGCATTTTCACCAGAGCCAAAACCTGTGCCTGGGAACTGAGACAGGCTATTAAAGCGGAAATAGTGGGGCATATCAGTAAAGGCAAATGGGGTTAAAAGATTGGCCGCAGCGAGCGGCCATTTTTTTTCGGGAACTATTGGGCTCAAAGACTGGAAGAATTATTGCCTGGCTTTCGTTTGTAAGGAATAGCGATTAAACTGGAACAGCAACAGCAAGGCCAGCAGGGCAGGTGCCAGTAGCCAGGTTAGAGCCGGGATAAGACCAGAGCTTTCGGCCTGGTGCCCGGTCAAAAAAAGGCCGAGACTGCCCAGGCCAAAGCCCAGGCCCTGCATCATGCCGGAAGCCATACCGGCAAAGTCTGGTAACAGCTCCTGGGCCATAACGATAGTCAGAGGGAAAGAGGCGGAAAGGGCAGCACCCAGCAGGCCCAGATTCAGCCATAATAGCCAGCCGTTGCTGACTAAAGTAAGGCCCAGGAAAACCACGGCCGCACTCATGCTGAACCAGAACACCCGCCGGGCCCCCCAGCGGTCAGCCCAGCGGCCGGCCATCAAGGTGCCGATGGTACCGGCAAAGAGAAACCAGGTGAGAGCGAGACCGGCGATTTCGCCCCGATAGCCTTTTTCAACCATCAGCTGAACGGCAAAACTGTTAAAAGCCATCTGAATCCAGGAGCGCAAACTGACAATCAGGTTTAACAAAATTAAAGGCATTAAAGGCAGCTGCCGCCACTGCTGGCGCAGAAGCGAAGCTGCACTGGTGGTAGACTGCGGGTTAATGCGCACACTGGCAACAGAGGAAATTGCCAGCAACAGGGAGGTAATCACTCCCGGGATGGCCAGCCAGGCCGTACTGACCAGACCATAGTATAAGGCTATGGGTACAGCAATAACAGGGGTAAGGGCGTAGCCCAGACTGCCAGCTGTTATGTAGGCAGATAGGACAGAGCCTTTATTGTATGCTGCTACCTGGGTGGTTACTACCGAACCCAGAGGGTGGTAGAGGGCGTTGGCCATACCGGCCAGAGAAACGGCCAGCAGCATAAAGGGTAATCCAGGCACCCAGGCCACTGCTGTCATGGCCAGGGAAATAATAGCACCTGTTACGGCCAGGTGCCAGCCTTTGCCCCGGCTGTCTGCCCACAGGCCCAGCAAAGGTTGCAGGGTGGCGGAAAACATGGAAAGGACCAGCATCAGGGTACTCTGCTGGCCCAGAGTTAATCCTCTCTCCTTTCCCAGTAGATAAAGGAGAGGGGGTACAAAATTCATATAAAAATCGATCCAGAAGTGGTTAAAAGCTAGAACGGCCAACTGGAAAGTACGTCGCTGCATAGATATTCACCTGCCAGAAAAACTCGATAGTATTCATTATAGACCTGTATTAATAGAAAAACAACCTTATTTTTTCTTTTCTTTCGACAGGAGTTGCTCGAAAAATGTCGAATTGTGAACATTAGAATTTTTAAACGGGGGGAGCGGAATGACTATTAAGCGGCAGATTTGGTATAGTGTCATTGCCTTCTGGTTAATGGGAGTGGTGCAAGCGGTAGCGGCCTTTACCGGTCTGGCAACTCCTGCTTTTGTGCTTGTTTTCGGGTTGCTGATGATTATCGGGGCCTTTCTGGCAGGCTGGCTTTTGCTGGGCCGTATCCTGCCCCGGCTGGAACGAGTGCAGAAAGTAGCAGCACGGGTACGGGTGGGCGATATGACGGTACAGGCGGACATAGACGGAAAGGACGAGATTGCGGATTTAGCCAGAGACCTCAATGGGATTGGGGTCCACTTGCAGGGTATTATCCATTCCCTGAAGGAGAACAGTTATGAAATAGGAGATCGGTCCAAATTGCTGGCCCAGGCAGCTCAGACGGCAGCGGCAGCCACCAGCCAGCTGGCAACAGCGGTTAATGAGGTAGCAGCTGGTACCAATGAGCAATCAGCCAAGTTGCAGGAAGTAACTGATTTGGCCCGGCAGCTGGCGGAAGCCATCGACCAGATCGCCAGAGGAGCGGAGGAACAGGCCAGCCATGTCAGTGAAACAGCCCGTCTGACGGAGATGATGGCAGGTCGGCTGGCCCAGCTGGAAATGGCTTTGCAGCAGTTACAGCTGGCTGCCCAGACCACCCTGAATTCCGGCCAAAGCGGGCGACAGGCGGTGGAAGAAACTATTGCTGGTATGCAGCGCATCCAGACTGAGGTAGAAAAAGTAGGGGTGGTGGTGGCCAGATTAGGGGAACATTCCACCCAGATCGGCAATATTATTCAGGTAATTGATGAAATCGCGGAGCAGACCAACTTGCTGGCTCTAAATGCAGCGATAGAAGCAGCCAGAGCCGGTGAGCATGGTAAAGGCTTTGCGGTAGTCGCCGATGAGGTACGAAAACTGGCAGAACGGTCAGGCCGGGCGACAAAGGAAATCGCCCAGCTGATCAACAATATCCAGTCCGGTATCGAAGAAGCCGTTCATGCCATGGGACGCAGTCAGAAAGAGGTAACCAGCGGAGTAGAACTGGCGGCTGGAGCCGGGCAGGCTTTAGCGGATATTCTGGCCAACCTGGAACAGACCGGGATTGTGATGCAGGAAATGGTCCAATCTCTGGCGGCTATGGCAGAAGCCAATGAGTCAGTGGTGAAAGCCGTCAGCAATGTGGCAGCTATAACCGAGGAAAATACGGCCTCTACTGAAGAAATGGCTGCCAATTCCGCTCAGGTTCTCAACGCCCTGGCCGAAGTGGCCATGGCAGTAGAGGCCCAGGCAGCAGCCAGTGAAGAAATGGCTGCAACCGCCCAGGAAATGAATCGTACGACCGGGGAAGTAGCGAAAATGGCTACCGACTTACAGACTATTTCCGAGAAATTACGGGAATGTCTGGGAGAGTTTCAGCTTTATCCCATTGAACGCCCCTGCTGGGAAATCAAAAACTGTCCCACTGAGCGCAAGGAAAAGTGTCCAGCCTACCAAAACGAAGAGCTGCGCTGCTGGTTGATTAGTGGCACCTGGTGTGGAGGTGTCAAACAGGGAGATAAGGATGCCAAGCGCCATAACTGCATGAACTGCACTGCTTTCAAGGAAATGATGCGTTTGAAATAGGGAGCTGCGGCTCCCTTCAATTTTTTTGAGAGGCCAGGGTTTTTTGTGGTAAAATAATAAAGATGGAGGTGGAGGTTGATGGAAAAAACCAACAAGATAGTAATTGTCGGAGCAGGCAATGTAGGAGCCACCACCGCGTATGCTTTGCTAATCAGTGGCATTGCCTCTGAACTGGTTTTGTATGATATAAACCGGCAGAAAGCAGAAGGGGAAATTATGGACTTGGCCCATGGGGCTTCCTTTGTTCCTCCTGCCAGACTGAGGGCCGGGTACCTGGCTGATTGCCGGGAAGCGGATATTATCATTTTCACTGCCGGGGCAGCCCAGCAACCCGGGGAAACCCGGCTGGATCTGGTAGATAAAAACACCAGGATTGTGGAAAAGGCTCTGCTGCCCATTCTGGAGCAGGCACCGGAGGCGCTGGTTTTAATGGTAACCAACCCGGTAGATGTTCTCACATACCAGGCATGGAAGCTTTCTGGTCTCAGTCCTGAACGGGTGCTGGGTTCGGGTACGGTACTGGATAGTGCCCGTTTTCGGCACGTGCTGGGCCAGCATTGCGGAGTAGATGTCCGCAATGTCCATGGTTATATTCTGGGTGAACACGGGGATAGTGAGCTGGCTGCCTGGAGCTCAGTACATATTGGCGGTATCCGGCTGGATGATTACTGTCTGGCCTGTGGCCAGGGTTGTGGTCAGGAAAAGCGGGAAGAAATGTTCCGCCAGGTTCGGGATGCTGCTTATCAGATTATCCAGGCCAAAGGAGCAACCTATTATGCAGTTGGGCTGGCGGTCCGGCGTATCTGTGAGGCCATCCTGCGGGATGAACACTCTATTCTGACGGTATCCAGCCTCATGCAGGGGGAATATGGCTTGCGGGATGTTTGTCTCAGCGTTCCCTGTGTGATTGGCCGGCAGGGAAGAATCAAGGTGCTGGAGCTCAATCTGACTGCGGAGGAAAAGGAGAAACTGCAGCATTCTGCGGCCGTTATTGCCAGTTATCTGCCCGCGACAGACCGGAAGTAAGGAGGTTTCAGGGAACATGGGAGAGGAACCGAGATTTTATCGGGAGATTCCGGCTCCAAAAGGGCGGGATCTGATTGACTATATTAAAAATCTGGGGCAATCAGCATCTCAGCCGGCTACGGAGAAAGCCAGACCGGTTACACCGCCGGCTAACCAGGATACTGGGGTGAGTCCGGGTGCGGGGCGACGCAGTCCGGCTCAGGGATTGTCGGTATCCAAGTTTGAGGAATTGTTTAGCTACCGGCGTCCCGTGTTGCTGGAAGAACTGGAGCGAAAAAAACAAAAGGAAACAGAAAAAAGGCAAGGGGAAATACTGGCGGCACAGGCAACGGCCATGGAAATGGCCCCGGTTGTGGCGGAGACTATCACAGAATCTTTTCAGGAAGATATGTCCCCTACCCGGCTCTTGACTGACGATGAGTTACTGGCTCTGACCAGTGCCTGGGAAGAACTGGAGGGATGGGATGCTGAAACAGCAGATGGGGAAGAGTCTGAAGAAACAGTAGCGCAGACTGAATCAGAAGAGAAACCGCTTCAGCCGCTAGAGGTCAGCAAGGAGGCGGGAGCCAGCTGGCAGGAACCGCAGTCAGTACTGCCTCCTCTGGAGTTTCTTACCTTGCCACCGACAGAACAGACCGCCAACGATGATGATGAGGAAATCCTTCAAAACGCTGCCTTGCTGGAGCAGACTCTGTCTCATTTTGGCATCAAAGCTCAGGTTACCGATTTCAGCCGTGGACCGACCATTACCCGCTATGAATTGCAACCGGCACCGGGGGTTAAGGTCAGCCGGATTGTTGGTCTGGCCGACGATCTGGCCCTCAGTCTGGCGGCAGCCGATATTCGGATTGAAGCTCCCATCCCTGGCAAATCGGCGGTGGGCATTGAAGTACCCAATCGCCAGGCCCGACCCGTCTATTTTCGCCAGGTGCTTGAGGATCCCCAGGTAAGCAAGCATCCTTCGCCGCTGGCGGTGGCCCTGGGCCAGGATATAGCCGGGGAAACGGTGGTAGCTGACCTGGCCCGCATGCCTCACCTGCTGATTGCTGGTTCTACTGGTTCGGGCAAATCGGTTTGTATGAACACCCTGATTGCCTCCGTCCTCTTCAGAGCCCAGCCCTGGCAGGTCAAGTTCCTGATGATTGACCCCAAGATGGTGGAGCTATCAGTTTACAATGGCATCCCTCACTTGCTGGCTCCGGTGGTAACTGATCCCAAACAGGCTACTGCTGCGCTAAAATGGGTAGTAACTGAAATGGAAAACCGCTATAGCCTGTTTGCTGCCAGTGGTGTGCGCAATCTGGAAAGCTATAATCAGCTGCTGGTATCCCGCCAGGAACAGCCTTTGCCCCTGATTGTGGTGCTGATTGATGAGCTGGCAGACCTGATGCTGGTGGCCTCCAAGGAAGTGGAAGAATACATTTGCCGGCTGGCCCAGATGGCCAGGGCGGCAGGGATACATCTGGTCATCGCTACCCAGCGGCCATCGGTAGATGTAATTACCGGTATTATCAAAGCCAATATCCCTAGCCGTATAGCCTTTGCCGTATCTTCCCAGGTAGATTCCCGCACCATTTTAGATATGGCTGGAGCAGAAAAACTGCTGGGCCGGGGAGATATGCTCTTCTTCCCCCTAGGACAACCCAAACCGCGCCGGGTACAGGGCGCCTTTGTCAGTGACCGGGAGATTGAAAGACTGGTTAACTTCTGGCGCCAGCAAGGCGTGCCTGATTATCTGGTGGGTTTTGGTAGCGAAGACAACAATAATGAAGGCAAAAACCTGGAGGAAGAGGATGAATTGCTGCCGGAAGCTATCCGTCTGGTTATTCAATATGGTCAGGCTTCTGCTTCCCTTTTGCAACGCCGCTTCCGCATCGGGTATACGCGGGCTGCACGGCTCATCGATATCATGGAGCAAATGGGAGTAGTGGGCAGTTATGGAGGCAGTAAACCCCGAGAAGTTTTGATGACAATGGAGGAATTTGAACAGTGGCTCGGGAACGCTTAGACAGGATTCTGGCCCATCTGGGTCTGGGCAGCAGAAAAGAAGTCAAAGGCTTAATTAAAGCTGGCAAGATTACGGTAGACGGGCGGCTAGCCAATGACCCAGGTGAACCCATCGACCCGGAGAGCTGTTGTCTGGCCGTAGATGGCCAGTGCCTTACTTATCGGCGGCATTTTCATTATTTGCTGAACAAGCCGTCTGGTGTGATTACGGCCACTACCGACCGGCGAGAAAGGACGGTGCTGGATCTATTGCCGGCTGAGTGGCGGCGACCGAATCTTTTCCCGGTGGGAAGATTAGATAAAGATACTGAAGGGCTCCTTCTCCTGACTACTGATGGTCAGCTGGCTCATCGCCTGCTAGCTCCCAAACATCATGTGGATAAAACCTATCTGGTGCGGGTGGATGGTCCGCTGGGGGAAAGGGAGCAAAAGGCTATCGAGCAGGGGGTAGAGCTGGAAGATGGCTACCTGACCCAACCTGGCCGGCTGGAGATTCTACGGGCAGAAACTCCGGGAGAAGGGCTGATTACCATCCATGAGGGAAAATATCATCAAATTAAGCGCATGTTCGCAGCTCTGGGACTAAAGGTAATCTATTTAAAGCGAATGAGTATGGGCCCTTTGCAGCTGGATCCGGCACTGGCTCCAGGGGAGGCCCGGCCGCTGACAGCAGCTGAGGAGGCGAGTTTGTATGCTTTCATCCAAACTTGAAGTGAAGGGGCTGACCATTCCGCCCCTTTTTTATAATCTTTCTTTTCAACTTAATGCCGGGGAATGGAAGCTGATAAGTGGTCCTTCTGGTACGGGAAAAAGTACCTTGTTACATTATCTTATCAACTACTGGCAGCCACCAGCAGGAACGATCTGGTTTAATGGCAGGGACATAACTACTATTGATCCGATAAGTTTGAGGCATCAGATGGTTCTGGTGCCGCAGCGGTTTTTTTTATTTCGAGGTACTGTGGCGGAGAATTTGCAAAAACCCCTGCTCTGGCGGGGAAAAAGTTTTAGCTGGTCGACTGCCCGGGACTTGCTGGCTGAATTGGGCTTACCGGAAATTGCGGCGGAGCAACGGGCTGAACTGTTATCGGGTGGGCAACAGCAGAGACTGGCGTTGGCCCGTGCCCTTTTGCTGGAACCAGAAGTGTTGCTCCTGGACGAACCTACTTCAGCCCAGGATGAGGACAATAGTCTCAGAGTGGAAAAAATAATTCGCCGCTATTGTGCCCGGGGAGGAGCCTGCCTCTGGATAAGTCACGATCCCAGGCAACTGGAGCGAATGGGGAATGTTCTCCACTTGAAGCAAGGGGGGGTTTTTCATGAATAACCTGGCCCTGGTACTGGCTTCCAGTCTGGTAATACTGGCTTTGTTCTTATCCAGAGCATTTCGCCTGGGGCTGGAAAAGGAAATGCTGGCGGGTGTGGGACGAGCAGTAATCCAGCTTCTGGTCATCGGAATGTTACTTAACTGGGTTTTTGCCCGAAACCGCTGGTATTTTACTCTTGCCATGATCGGAATCATGGTTATTATCGCTGGAGGAAACGCGGCTCGAAGGGGAGAGGGGATACCGCGGGTAAAACGGATAACCATACTGTCCATTGCTACCGGGGTGGCCGTACCGTTGCTGGTATTAGTGCTTACAGGAGCTATTAAAGCTACTCCTAAAGAAATGATTCCTGTGGCCGGAATGCTGGCCGGCAATGCTATGGTAGCCAGCGGATTGGTTTTGAAAAACATGAAAGAGAGCATGGTGCAACAAAGGGAAGAGATAATGAACGCCCTCTATCTGGGGGCTACCATTGCCCAGAGTGTAGCAGAGATTCGCCCCCGGATCATCAAGACGGGGATGCTCCCTACCATTGATGGTTTGCGTACTCTGGGCCTGGTACAGCTGCCAGGCATGATGACCGGGCTGATTCTGGGCGGAGTCTCTCCTCTGGTAGCAGTAAAGTATCAGATTATGGTGGCTTTTATGCTTTTAGGGGCCGTAAGTATTACCAGTATAATGGTGATTTTGCTGGCTTTACCCTCTTTTTTTACTGCGAATGCCAGTTTAAATGAAAATTTACTGAAGGAATTCGGTTCGTAAACGTCGAAATAGTTATCACCGGAAAGTGAAGGTGATAACCGTGAATTTTCAGCAGACTTTACAGCAACTGATAGAGGGCACCAGTAAAGCTGATTTTGCTGCAGCAGAAAAATTGCTGGAACTGACTGCTATTTTAGGGGAGTTTAAATGCCGTTCCTGGCAGATTCATCAGGCCCTGGATCAGTTTGCTGAAGACCTGGATTTGGCCCGGGAATTCAGTCGTCGCCTGATTCTGGCGGGAAGTATACCCAAGACCCGCTGGTGGGCCAAGCGCATAAAACATCTGCGGCGGCAGGGAGATCAACTGGTGGCCCAGGTTGTGGCGGAAGAAGCGGCCAGCTGGTTGGGACATCCTGAATGGCCGGTTAGGCAGGGAGCAGTAGAGCTTCTGGCGGTAGGCTGCTCTATCCGGGGAGAATGGTTACAGCAGGCTTTGCGGGATTTTCGTGTCTATGTTCGGGGCATGGTTTACCGAATAATTTGTTTTGCTCTGGCCAACCCGGATGTTCAGAAAGTGGAAGGGCTGAGCCGTACTCAGCTTATCGAAATGGTGGAACAGGGGCTGGCGGACCCATCACCATATGTGCGGGAAAAGGCTGCCTATTGTCTCAGTTACCTGCCGGAAGTGGATAGTATTGAGCTATTGCAGCCTTTATTATATCAGACTGAGCAACCATCCCGGGTACGTCTGGCTATTCTCAATGCCTTGATGGAAAATCTGGAGGAAGAGGAACAACGGCATTTGCTCTGGTCTTTGCGACGGGACCAGCGGCTGGTAATGCGGCTGGCTATCCGGGAAATGGATTGTCAGTTAAGTAGACTGGACCTGGAAGAAGATGAACCACTGCTGGCCTGGGGACAGTATTATTCTCCCTGGGATTCAGGGAACAAAGAGGCACTGGATCGCTGGTTAGCTATGCTGTTACAATCTGAACCGGCAGGACAGAAAGAAATCATAGGCCTGATCAAAAGAGCCTGGCAGTTCCACTGGTTAACTGACTGGTTGGATTTTTTGAAGGAAGCCAGTGATAAACAGCTGCAAATACCTGTAGACCTCTGGGAGCTGGTTGGGGAGGAAGCTGTACCGGCATTGCTGGAAATCCTGCGTAAGGAAAAGGATGTGCAGCTGCGCCAGATAGCCATGGCTATCCTGGGACGACTGGGCTGTTATGACGAGCTGGAAAGACATTTGCTGGAGACCAGGAATCCCCCTGACTGGGAGGGGGTACTGGAACAGCTGGCCCGGGAAGGAAATCCCATCAGGTTGAACAACATCAGACCACTCTTAACCAGTTTTGCGCCCAGGGTGATTCTGGCTGCAACCCGTTATTTGCTGGCGATAGACGGTCAACAGCTGAGCCAGTGGCTTAAGGCAGAGCTGTTGCAGCAATTGCTGCAAAATGTAGCAGAAGGTAAAATTTACGGAAAAAACTGGGGAGACCTGGCCCGCTTACTGGCGGCTCTTGCCTATAAATGGCAGGTGGATTTGCGGCTATTGTTACCCGATAGTGAGCAGGATAACATTTTATTACAACAGTTTATCCTGGAGGTTTATACCCACCGCAGCTAGGGTGGGTATAACTTTTTCCTGGAATTATGGACAAGAGTTAACGAATATGTTATGGTAAAGCTATTAAGGGAGGATGATAGATTGTTACTACATCTCAGTATGAGTTTAGCGGCGGGTTTAACTATTACTCTGGGTGCGATCCTGGCTTATCAGATTCGCAAGCCGGACCAGAAATTGATGGCAGCTTTTCTGGGTTTTGCCGCCGGGGTAATGGCAGCTTTGATTGGTACAGATCTGTTGCCAGAAGCTATGGAAACAGCAGGCTGGCCGGGGACCATCATCGGTGTTTGCCTTGGCTTTCTTTTCCTGGCCGGTATGGACAGGATTGCCCACCATACCCATGGTTTTGATCCAGAGGTAGAAAAAGAGATAGCCAGCAGCAAAGAACCGGATTGTGGCTGCTGTATCCACCTGGATCATACCAATCTTAACCCGGTCCATTTATGGAAACTGGGGTTCCTGGTGGCTTTAGGAACGGCCTTGCATAACCTGGTTGAGGGATTGACAGTGGGGGTTGGCTTCACGGTTGGGGAACACCTGGGGGAGGCTATTTTGCTGGCTGTAGTCCTGCATAATATTCCTATCGGCATGGCTATTGCCGTGCCCTGGCGTCTGGCCCGGCAGAGCCTGGTGAAAACGATAGCCATGACTTCATTGGTTGGGCTTTTTACCCCCCTGGGAACCTTATTGGGCCTGCTGGCTGATAGCCTGATTGATCGCTTCGAAGGGGTTATTATGGCAGTGGTGGCCGGGACCATGATCTATATCGCCTCCCTGGAGTTGATTCCCAAGTCCTACCGCAATCATCCCTGGTATGGGGCCATTGGGCTGGTAGTAGGGATGTTCACAATTTTTATTGTGCATCAACATTAGGAGAGATGGATATGGGGCAAAATATCCTTTTGTTAATTTTACTGGCTTTAGGGATACTGGGCCGGAATAATACGGTTGCTCTGGCAGCCTGTTTATTACTGGCCTTGCGTTTACTTAAATTGGACAAGCTGTTTCCCCTCATAGAAAAACACGGGCTGGAACTAGGGGTAATAGTTCTGACTATCGGGGTACTGGCTCCCCTGGCCAGTGGGGCGATTTCTCTAGAAACCATCTGGCAAACAGTGCGCAGTTCTTCCGGTTTGCTGGGGATTGCAGTTGGGGTACTGGTTGCCTATCTTGGGGGGCGTGGAGTCCATTTATTATCCGACCTGCCTCAGGCGGCAACAGGGATAATCATCGGTACAGTCATGGGTGTGGCCCTGTTACGGGGGGTACCGGTAGGACCATTGATTGGAGCTGGGATTTTAGCATTATTGCTTCAATATAAGTAGGGGAGGTTGTCACGGTGATTGAATACTTTTATCTACAAGCGGGAGAAAAAGAGATGATAGGGAACGTGGTGATTGACGAGAGGTTTCCCTTGCCTGTGGTGCAGGAAGACCTTGCTTATATGTTCAATAACGATAAGGGTATTCCCTGGGTTTACTTCATTAAAGGAATGGTATATGTGCTGGCTGAGGAAATCGACCCGGAAAACCACCAGAAATACTGGGAGTTTCTTCAGAATTATGACCCCAACCTGGCGGAAAAACTGGTGGCAGAAGGAGCAAAAGCTGCTGAAAAAGGTGCAAAAGACTGGGCGTTACGCTACTGGCAGGTAGCTGCTCGTCTAGATGGCAATCAGCCGGAGTTGCTCTATAATTATGGCATGTATTTTCTTGAAGAAGCGGCCAGGGCTAATGAAAACAGCAAAAGGGAAGAAATGCTGGAAAAAGCGGAAGAATATCTGGAAAAAGCGATTTGTATTAAAGGGGACTGGGCTTTGCCCTGGTACCGTCTAGGGTTTGTTTATCGTCATCTAGGCGACTGGGCTGAGGCTAAAGAAGCCTGGCAAAAAGCCCGGGAGCTGGGAGTGCCGGCAGAAGTAGAGGCGGAGATTGAGCAATTAATCAATGATATCGATAGAATAGAACTGGTAGAATCCCAGTTTAAAAGCGGGCGAGCTTCACTGGCTCAGGGCAAGCTGAAGCAGGCAGTTTTGCTGCTTCAACCCCTGGTAAAAAAATATCCCGACTGGTGGGAAGCAAAATACTACCTGGGGCTGGCGTATCGTTATCTAGAGGAATATGATAAAGCGATTGCTGTTTTAAGCGAAACAGTAAAACAGGCTCCCTGGTTCATTTCCGCTTACAATGAGCTGGCTATGTGTCTTTTTGTCCAGGGAGAACTGGAAAAAGCAGCAGATTATCTCTGGTTGGCTATTGCTAAACAACCTAAGGATGCTGGTTTATGGACAAACCTGGGCCTGGTGTATCAGAAGCGGGGTCAGTTGGAGGATGCTGCCAAATGTTTCTACAAGGCACTGGAATTTAATCCTAAAGATGCCTTTGCTTTAAATTATCTTGCCGAATTGCCGGAAGAGTATCGCCGACCCTGCTAGGAGGGGAATTATGGCTATACTGCGATTTCGCATTGTCTACCAGGATCGGGTAGGGATTTTGTCTGATATAGCCAGGGAGCTTTCCCTGCAACAAGTTAACATCATTACTCTTGAACTTTCCCCCAATGTTATGTTTATGGAAGCGGAACTGCCGACGGGCCTGGATTTCAGCCGGATTAACCTGCTATTGCATAAGGTGGAAGGAGTCAAGGACGTCGAACTGATTGAGCGCATGCCCCACCAGGAACGGGAATGGCACTTACAGGCCTTGCTGGATTCCATCAGTGATGGTATTCTGGCTATCGATCAGGAGAGCAAAATCGTAACCATTAATCCGGTAGCGGAAACTATTTTCCGCATTAAGCGGCAGGAAGCTCTGGGCCGACCGGTAGCGGAAATTTTAAGCCCGGATATTCCCATGCTCAAATGCTTGCAGGATGGGCAGCCCTATTCCCATAAAGAAATGATTCTCAATACCAGGCGGGGGAGATTGCACTTCCTGACTACCGGGCGTCCGATTAAAGATGAAAAGGGCCGTGTTATCGGGGTGGTAGCCAGTATCAAGGATATGAGTGAGGTCAGACAGCTGGTTTACTCGGTAACCCAGCCGCCAATGACCACTTTTGCAGATATTCTCAAGACCAGTCCCTCCTTGCGCCCCCTAATCGATTTGGCGCAGACCGTAGCCAGAGGCAATTCCACTATCTTAATCAGGGGAGAGAGCGGTACGGGGAAGGAACTGCTGGCCCGGGCCATCCACATGGCCAGCCGGCGGCGGGGCAAGCCCTTTGTCCCCATTAACTGCGCTGCCCTGCCTGACTCCCTGCTGGAGGCGGAATTGTTTGGCTATGGCGAAGGAGCTTTTACCGGGGCCAAAAAAGGCGGTAAACAGGGGCTATTCGAATTTGCACATCAGGGTACCCTTTTTCTTGATGAAATCGGTGAACTATCTCCCCATCTGCAGGCCAAGCTTTTGCGAGTATTGCAGGAAGGGAGAGTGAGAAGAATTGGGGAGCAAGAGGAAATCCCGGTAGATGTCCGCATCATCTGTGCTACCCATCGCAACCTGGAGGAAATGATTGGAAATGGACGTTTTCGGGAAGACCTTTACTACCGTTTAAATGTTGTCCCTCTATATTTGCCCCCCTTGCGCGAGAGAAAAGAAGATATCCCCGGTCTGGTGAAAAGCTTTATTGAAAAGTTTAACCAGCGCCTGGACAAAAATGTCCAGGGCATTGAACCTCAGGCTCTGAAGCGGCTGGAGAGTTATGACTGGCCAGGCAATATCCGCGAGCTGGAAAATGTAATTGAAAGGGCTATGAATCTGGCAGCGGGGCCGCGTCTGCAGGAACAGCATATACTCCTGGAAAGAAATCAGGAAGTGCGCTCAACCCTTCCCAGAAACAATTTTGGGGAAATGCGCACTTTGGCTGAAATTGTTGCTGAAGTGGAGAAAGAAGTTATTCGTCAGGCCCTCAGTCGGTATAAAAGTGGGCGCCAGGCGGCTAAAGCGCTAGGGCTATCTCACACTGCCTTGCAAAATAAAATCAAGAAATATCAGCTGGCCGATGGCAACTAATCTTGCCATCGGCAATTTTCGTTGCCATAATTGGAAACTAATATTGCCAAAATAAAAGAATGGAAACCGGGAACCTTATTAATAAGCTATTCGACAAATCGGCACAATTTTTGCAATAGTAGATGGTGCAGAAATTCAAGGGAGGTATGTTTTTTATGATTATTGGTGTACCCAGAGAGATTAAAAATAATGAAAACCGGGTTGCTATTACTCCGGCAGGTGTTCAGGCAATGGTAGCTGCCGGGCATAAGGTAGTAATTGAAAACAATGCCGGTGTAGGCAGCGGTATTAGCAACGAAGAATACATTGCTGCTGGGGCGGAAATTCTGGCCACTCCTCAGGAAGTATTTGCTGCTGCCGATATGATTATGAAGGTAAAAGAGCCCCTGCCGCAGGAATATGACCTTTTCAAAGAAGGCCAGGTTTTGTTCACCTATCTGCATCTGGCTCCCGAACCGGAACTGACCCGGGCCCTGCTGGCCAAGAAGGTAGTGGGCATTGCTTACGAAACCGTTGAGCTGGACAACCACACCCTGCCCCTCTTGACTCCCATGTCTGAAGTGGCCGGCCGGATGGCAGTGCAAATCGGTGCCCGTTTCCTTGAAAAACCCCAGGGTGGCAAGGGTATCCTGCTGGGCGGTGTGCCCGGGGTACCTGCTGCTGATGTAGTGATTATCGGTGGCGGTGTGGTAGGTACCAATGCTGCCAAGATGGCTATGGGTATGGGTGCTCAGGTAACCATCATCGACAAGAGCGCTGACCGTCTCCGTTACCTGGATGATATTTTCGGTGGCCGCATTAAAACCCTGATGTCTAACTCCTACAACATCGAACGGGCTGTGCGTTTTGCTGACCTGCTCATCGGGGCGGTTCTGATTCCGGGAGCAAGGGCGCCCAAAC
The DNA here is from genome assembly GCF_002049395.1 of Carboxydocella sp. JDF658. NCBI lineage: Bacteria > Bacillati > Bacillota > Clostridia > Eubacteriales > Clostridiales Family XVI. Incertae Sedis > Carboxydocella > Carboxydocella sp. JDF658. The sequence continues at coordinate 24,091 of NZ_BDLR01000034.1, forward strand.
TGGTTACCGAAGAAATGGTCAAGCAAATGAAACCCGGTTCCGTAATCGTCGACGTAGCCATTGACCAGGGTGGTTCAGTAGAAACTATTGACCGGGTAACAACTCACAGTGATCCGGTTTACGAAAAACACGGTGTGATTCACTATGCTGTAGCTAACATGCCTGGTGCTGTGGCCCGAACTTCTACTTTTGCCCTGACCAATGTTACCTTGCCGTATGCTCTGGAACTGGCCAACAAAGGCTGGGAAAAAGCTGTACGGGAAAGCAAGCCTCTGGCCCGTGGAGTTAATACTGTCGATGGTAAGCTGACCTATCAGGCAGTAGCTGAGGCTCTGGATCTGCCCTATACACCTTTGACCGAAGTCTTACCTGGCGTACAACTCTAATGAAAAATAACAGCCCCCATCCCTGCGGATGGGGGCTTTAGGATTCGCATTAAAAAGGTTCGAACCTCCAACTTCGAACCTCGAACTTCGTATATGGGGTGACCGATGGGAGTCGAACCCACGCATGCAGGGGCCACAACCCTGTGCCTTAACCACTTGGCGACGGTCACCATAAATAAATGGCGCGCCCGGCAGGACTCGAACCTGCGACACTCTGCTTAGAAGGCAGATGCTCTATCCAGCTGAGCTACGGGCGCAGTCTATATGCAAATAAAATAAATGGCAGGGGAGACAGGACTCGAACCCGCAACCTACGGTTTTGGAGACCGCCGCTCTACCAATTGAGCTACTCCCCTACATAAATGGCGCGCCCGGCAGGATTCGAACCTGCGACCACCAGATTCGTAGTCTGTTACTCTATCCAGCTGAGCTACGGGCGCATGTTGTATGGAGCGGAAGACGGGATTCGAACCCGCGACCCTCGCCTTGGCAAGGCGATGCTCTACCACTGAGCCACTTCCGCATTATATAGTTCGCTTGATTATAAACTTCGCATTACTGCGTCAGCTGTCGCTGCGGCATCCTCGACGTACCTCCAGTACGCCTCCGGTGCCTCGCTCCAGCTTCCTTGTACTGCTCGTTTCTAATCAAGCTCAATGAGCAAGCTGACGATTTCGAACCTCGCACCTCGAACTTCGAATAGTGGTGAGCCATGCTGGACTCGAACCAGCGACACCCTGATTAAAAGTCAGGTGCTCTACCTACTGAGCTAATGGCTCACATTGGAAATGGCTGGGGTGGCTGGATTCGAACCAACGCATGGCGGAGTCAAAGTCCGCTGCCTTACCGCTTGGCTACACCCCAGCGGAGATGGCGGAGCAGACGGGATTCGAACCCGCGACCTCCTGCGTGACAGGCAGGCATCCTAGACCAGGCTAGACCACTGCTCCGCGTATGGTGGGCGATGACAGGATCGAACTGCCGACCCCCTGCTTGTAAGGCAGGTGCTCTCCCAGCTGAGCTAATCGCCCATGATGGTGACCCCTACGGGATTCGAACCCGTGTTACCGCCGTGAAAGGGCGGTGTCTTAGACCACTTGACCAAGGGGCCGTTACCGAACTCGTCAGCGACATTTGATAGTTTATCGCATTCCGGCCCACTCTGCAATGGCAAGTAGATTCGATTTTAATAGTTTATTCCCGACATTCTTATATTTTCTCCGAAATACAATGGAATATTCCTCGGTACAAAAAATTTTTGCAGAAACTTTTATTGACAAATCCGATGGGAAAACTTAAAATTAAGAAGACGACCTTATCAAGAGTGGTGGAGGGACTGGCCCGATGAAACCCGGCAACCGGCTGGTAAACCAGCGTCCTGGTGCCAATTCCTGTAGATAAGGCGGTTTTGTGCAAACAAGACCTGCCTTGGGCAGGTTTTTTTCTTATCCAAAAGGATAAAGTAAATGGAGGAGGTAGAAGGAAATGCAGCTGGAAACTATTCTGGCTCAGCTAGGGGTTCGCAAGGATCAGGGGACAGGCAGTATTACCATGCCTATCTATCAAACGGCCACTTTTGCTCATCCTGCCCCAGGGCAATCTACCGGTTTTGACTATTCCCGTTCCGGCAACCCTACCCGGCAGGTGCTGGAAGAAGCTATTGCCGCTTTAGAGGGCGGGTGTAGAGGTTTTGCCTTTAGTTCCGGCATGGCGGCTTTGACAGCAGTCTTTCAAATATTTAAGCCAGGAGATAGAATCCTGGTTTGTGATGATTTATATGGCGGTACCTATCGTCTGTTTGAACAGATCCTGCGTCCTCTCGGACTGGCCTTTACCTATCTGGATTTCAGTAATACCAGCGAGGCGGACTGGGAAAACTATGCAGGTCAGGATGTAAAGGCGGTATTTATTGAAACCCCTACTAATCCGTTGATGAAAATCTATCCATTATCCCGCCTGGCCCAATTCTGCCAGCGGCATCAATTATTATTGCTAGTAGATAATACTTTTATGACTCCCCTGCGCCAGCGTCCCCTATTGCTGGGGGCGGATATCGTTATTCATAGTGCCAGCAAATATCTGGGTGGGCACAATGATTTGATTGCAGGCCTGGTCGCAGTCAAGGACCCTGAGCTGGCGGAACGGGTGTATTTTTATCAGAATGCCTGCGGAGCTATACTGGGACCACAGGATAGCTGGTTGTTGCTGCGCGGCCTGAAGACTCTGGCGGTACGGCTGGAACGTCAGGAGCAAAATGCAGCCGGAATAGCTTCTTATTTAAATAAACACCCGAGGGTAAGAAAAGTCTGGTATCCTGGCCTGGCAGAGCATCCGGGAAGAGAGTGGCATTTTGCTCAGGCCAGCGGGCCAGGAGCTATGGTGTCTTTTGAAGTGGAATCAAAGGAGCTGGCATTAGAGGTCTTAAGCAAAATCAGACTTATTTCGTTTGCGGAAAGCTTAGGCGGAGTAGAATCGCTGTTGACTTATCCTGAAACCCAGACCCATGCGGATATCCCGGAAACAGAGAGAAGGAATAGGGGTATTACTGATTGTTTGTTGCGCTTATCAGTTGGCCTGGAGCATCTGGAAGATTTGCTGGCAGATCTGGAACAAGCTCTAGGCGGGGAGGTATAGAAAATGGAACGCGATTTAAAGGAAAAAAGTCTTTACGTTCATGCGGGTCCGCGGGGTGATAAACATACAGGTGCCGTAAATGTCCCTGTTTATCTCACCAGTACCTTTGACCAGGAGGAATTGCCTGCTCGCAAACCCTATGAATACAGCCGGGGCCAGAACCCTACCCGGGAAGCTCTGGAACAGGCTATTGCCAGACTGGAAGGGGGTAAATACGGTTTTGCTTTCAGCTCCGGGATGGCGGCTATCTCTACAGCTCTCTGTTTATTCGCGACCGGGGAGCATGTACTGGTGACGGAAGATTGTTATGGTGGTACTTACAGGATTTTGACCAAATTCTTTGCCCGCTATGGGGTGGAATTTGATTTTGTGGATACTACCGATCTGGAACAGGTAAAAAAGGCGATAAAACCCAATACCAGAGGGATTTTTGTGGAATCGCCCAGCAATCCCCTGATGCGGATTACCGACCTGGCGGCTTTGAGCCAGCTGGCCCGGGAAAAGGGGCTGATTACCCTGATTGATAATACCTTTGCTACCCCTTATTTGCAAAAACCCCTGGCGTTAGGCATTGATGTGGTGATCCACAGTGCGACCAAATACATCGGGGGACATAGTGACCTGCTGGCGGGTCTGATTGTGGTCAATGATGAACAGCTGGCCCGGCAAATCAAGCTGGTTCAGATGGCCTTTGGGGCAGTTCTCAGTCCTTTTGACTCCTACCTGACCTTGCGGGGGCTAAAAACCCTGGCTATTCGCATGGAACAGCAGCAAAGCAACGCCCGGGAACTGGCCCTCTGGCTGCGGGATAGAAAAAAGGTGAAAAGGGTGTATTATCCCGGCTTCAGCGACCATCCCGGTGCGGAAATTCACCAGCGCCAGGCCCGGGGACCAGGAGCAGTGATCACCATTGATCTGGGCAGTGAAGAAGAAGCCATTGCCTTTATTAATTCTACCAGCATTCCGGTCATCGGGCCTAGTTTGGGCGGAGTAGAAACCATTATCACCCATCCTTTTTCCATGTCCCATGCCGGTATTCCGGCGGAAATCAAGAACCGGCTGGGAATTACGCCGGGACTGGTGCGAATTTCGGTAGGGATAGAAGAAGTTGAGGATTTGAAACAGGATTTTTCAGCTCTGGACCGATAATTGCAATTATTTTTAGTCACGTGTCTGCCAGAAAAAACTCCCCTGAACTTTCTGTTCAGGGGAGCCTTGTTAGCTCTCAAATAACACATTGGCATTATAACCGGAACCGCCCGTTTGCCGCATCAGGTCTTTGAAAGTCTTGGGCTGAACGGTACGGATGGGAATTTGTTTGCCGCAGACCGAGCAAATAATGCGCCGTTTCCCCGAAATCGGCTCTCTCTTGGTGATGAGTGTGTCCATTGAGACATGAAGAAATCCACATTTGCATTCCAGTTCCATATATTACACCCCCAAATGAAAAAGCCTTTCCAGGAAGCCTCCAATGGAAAGGCGGAGCAATCTGTGGCTCTCTATCTCTTTCCAGCTTCGGCAACCTGGCAATCATAGCCTCCGGAGCGAGGCCTTAGACCCATGGCTTTGCGCCCCCACCTTTCGATGGGTTTGCCTTTATCGACTGTGTGTAGTATTTCACTTATTAATTTAGCACTATTTGTAACAAGTGTCAACTCTTAATTGGTGAAAAATGACGAAAAAACTCAAATGGCTTGCCAAGGCAGGGTTTAACTGTTAAAATTATTTAGGGAAAATCAATAATGTGAGGAGGATATTCTAATGGCTAAGCATATTAAAACTCTGGCTGTAAAAAATCTGCAAAGTACCGTTAAAACCGGGGGTTGTGGCGAATGCCAGACCAGCTGTCAATCAGCTTGCAAAACTTCCTGCACAGTTGGTAACCAGGTTTGTGTAAGATAAAGAAAGGGCCTGACCTCACCTGCGGGGTCGGGTTTTTTACTGTCTAATGCTGTTTAATGAGGTGGTAGACATTGTTGCATAAATTTACCCTCTTTGGCAGTAGGATTGTCTATGATGTGGCTTCCGGCTCCGTCCATGTAGTGGACGAGCTGACCTGGCGGATTCTGGACTACTGGCCGGTTGCAAGTCGGGAGGAGATTGGAGCCAAATTAGGGCAGGAATATAGCCGGGAAGAAATCGAGGAAGCGGTCCGGGAGCTGGAGGAATTAAAAAAGGAGGGTCTGTTGCTGGCAGAGGACCAGGCTCCGGCTGCTTTGCATTTGCGCCAGCAATCGGTAGTAAAGGCCCTTTGTCTCCATGTAGCCCATGACTGCAATTTGCGCTGCCGTTATTGTTTTGCCGGCACCGGGCCTTTTGGCGGGGACCGTACTCTGATGAAGGAGGAAACAGGGCGTCAGGCCATTGACTTCTTGCTTAAAGCCAGCGGAAAGCGGCAGCAGGTGGAAATTGACTTCTTTGGCGGGGAGCCGCTGATGAATTTTCCGGTAGTCAAAAACCTGGTGGCATACGGCAAAGAGGCGGCCGCGGCAGCCGGGAAGAAAATCAAATTTACTTTGACTACCAATGCCCTGTTGCTAACTGAAGAAATTGAACGGTGGTTGAATGAAGAGGAAATGGCAGTGGTTCTAAGCCTGGATGGGCGTCCGGAGGTCCATGATCGCATGCGCCCCCGGCTGGATGGCAGTGGTTCTTACCAGCGTACTGTTGACCATATCCTGCGTTTTGTTAACAGCCGTAACCAGGAAAATTATTATGTGCGGGGAACTTTTACCGGCTTACAACCGGATTTTGCGGCAGATGTCATTTACATGGCTGACCTGGGGATTAAACACCTGTCGGTAGAACCGGTAGTAGGGGCGCCGGAAGAGGATTATGCCCTGAAGGAAGAGCATCTACCACAATTGCTGGCAGAATATGAACGGCTGACAGAGGAGTTTTTGCGGCGCCAGGAAACAGGGCAGCCCTTTACCTTTTTCCATTTCAACCTGGATCTAACGGGTGGCCCTTGTCTGGCCAAACGGCTATCCGGTTGTGGTGCGGGCCATGAATATCTGGCCTGCGACCCGGAGGGCAACCTCTACCCCTGTCATCAATTTGTCCGCAATAAAGATTTCTGGCTGGGAACAGTAGATACAGGAGTAGAAAAACCGGAGCTGGTCCAGCGTTTTCAGGAGGCCCATGTCTTCAACAAGCAGAAATGTCAGAATTGCTGGGCCCGCTATTTATGCAGCGGTGGTTGCCATGCCAGCAACTACCACAGCCATGGCCATTTGCTGGAACCATATGAAATGGGATGTGCCCTGGAAAAGAAGAGACTGGAATGCGCTATTTATATTCAGCTAAAAACTGCAGGTCTTGTTTAAATTTTAGAGCTAATTGCGTTGTCAGATAATCCTGACAGGCCAAGGGATTAGCGGAAGGACGAAAATAAATTTACCCCAGAAAAAGGTGTATAGGAAAGGGTTTT
>NZ_BDLR01000035.1:0-10638 GCF_002049395.1 Carboxydocella sp. JDF658
GCAATGGAATGCACATCCGTAGTGGCCCCGCCAATGTCCACCAGCAGCAGCTCCCCCCAGCCCCTCTGGCCTGGAGTCCCCTCTGCCAGCAGCCGCGCTCCTTGTAATACTGCTGCCGGGGTAGGCATTACAATCCCCAGCAATGTTTCTGCCTTATCCAGCCCTTTAGCGGCAATAATCCGTTCCAGAAAGACTTCCCGGATGGTTTCCCGGGCCGGTTCCACATTGAGCTGATTCAGTTCTGGCATAACATTTTCCGTCACCCGCACGGGAAAACCGGCCTGGCTGAGAATCTCCGCCACCTGAGCCGCTGCCACTTTATTGCCAGCAACCACCACCGGTACCCGTAAAGAGCCGGCAGCCAGAGTGTGGGCATTGGCAATGATCGTCTCCCTGTTTCCTCCATCGGTTCCTCCGGCCAGCAGGATAATATCAGGAGGTGTAGCAGCCATTTGTTCCACATCCTGCGGAGTAAGAAAACGGGAAAACACATGGGTTAGCCGCGCTCCAGCCCCCAGGGCAGCCAGGCGGGCCGCTTCCACTGTCAATTCCCGTACCAGTCCGATTGCCGCCAGCTTTAAACCCCCGGCTGCACTGGAACAGCCCAGTTTATGGGGGTAAGTCAGCGGATCTTCTCCCAGCTCTTCACCCAGCTGGCGACAGGCCCTGGTCAAACCGATATTAATATCCTCCTGAACGGTAGTAAAGGCTCTGGCCGTTCCCAGTAAACACCGTTTTTCCAGGTCTACTGCCGTTACCTTGGTGTAAGTGCTGCCGAAATCAACCAAGAGGGCCCTCGCTGTCATTGGATTCTCCCTCCCCCAAGTCCTGCCGGAGGTCTCGAATTACCACTTCCGGCAATGTGCCCGGTGGATAAACGCGATTAAAACCCATCGTTTTGAAGCGCGCCTCCACCGAAGCGAAATCCTGTTTACCTACAACCAGGTTACCGCCAGCATAAAGCAGGATATCCCCAATCCCGGCTTCAATACACTTGTCCCTTAACCCCCGGCAGTCCAGCTCACCATGCCCATACAGCGAACCCACCAGTATAGCGGCGGCATCGGTCTCAATGGCGGCATTGATAAACTCCTCCTGAGTGGCCATTACCCCTATGTTTACCACTTTAAATCCTGCAGCGGTCAGAGCGTGGTCCAGAATTTTGTTGCCAATAGCGTGAACATCAGCACCTATTACCCCCAGAACCAGGGTATTGTTTTTTCTTGCCATGACTGAATCCTCCCCGTTACCTGTCTGCCTTTTCCACCTGTTTTATAATATCTCCCAGCAGAATTTTTCCTACCCGCTGAAATTGCAGGGGATCCCCGCTGACCACAAAGCGATATTGACCCTGCCCCCCTTCTGCTGCCAGTCCTCTGCTGGCCAGCAGCTGCTCCGCTTCCCTCACCACTGCCTGGGCCGGATCCACCAGGGTGAGGTTACTGTCTGCCAGCCGGCGAATCACCGGCTCCAGGAAAGGATAGTGGGTACAACCATAAACCAGAGTATCTATGCCCTCTGCCAGTAAGGGCAGGACATATTCGCGCACCGCCTCAACCGTTTCCTCTGTATCAAAGCGACCACTCTCCACCAGCGGAACGAATTTGGGGCAAGCCTGTCCCAGCACCTCCGCCTCGGGCCGCAGAGCTTTGATCGCCGCCGGATAAGCCTGGCTGCGGGTGGTGGCTTCTGTAGCAATCACTCCAATTTTCCCGTTTTTACTGGCTGCTGCTGCCGCTTTGGCCCCGGGTTTGATCATGCCGATCATCGGGACAGGAAATTCCGCCGCCAGAGCCTCCAGGGTCAAAGAAGAGCTGGTATTACAGGCCACCAGCACCAGTTTTACTCCGGCAGCAGTCAGATACTCCATAATACCGCGGCCATAAGCCAGTAACTGTTCCCTGGTTTTTGACCCATAGGGGACATGGGCGGTATCTCCATAGTAAATCACATTTTCTGCTGGCAGATGTTTCAACAGCTCCCTGACAACAGTCAGGCCGCCCACTCCAGAATCAAATACACCTATGGGGGCAAATTTATCCACAGCAATCACCTCTATTTATCTTTAAGCTCCAGTAAAGCCGATTTTATTACATTGATAGTTTCAGGGTCAGGTAAAAACCTCATTTCAATGACATCCAGCCGGGGAACCAGTGTCTGAATCTCCTTTTTCCGGTTGGGAGAAACAATCACTGCATCCACGTCCTGCAGGAGAGCAGTCAATTCAGCCTCGTCATGACTTATTGATGTTAGCAGCTGCAAATGATTGAGTCCGGCCTGTTTCAGGGCCGCTCTGATTTTAGCCGCAAAAGTCTCGGAGAGGCAAACAATGGCCAGTTTACTACCCTGGGGATAGCGGGCAATGCGGACAATCGTTTCAATCTCCGGATTTAGAGCGATGCCCAGCACCGTCTTTTTCTTGTCGGCCACCAGTTGCTTGACTTCCTGCAAATGAAAAAAGGTAGAGACCACCAGGTCGACATTTTCCAGCACCTGATTGATTTTTGCCGGCTGGCGGCGAAAATCCTCAAGCAGGATGGGCAGGATGGTAATCCCCATACCCAGATGCATTTCCCGGCTAAAATAGTCCAGCTGTTCCCGGTTACATTCCACAAAAGCGATTTTCATGCGGGCCAGCATCTCTTTCTTCTCCCGGGCCCGCACATGGGCAATGGCCACAAATTCATCCAGGGAAAAGCCCATTTCCGCCGCCTCTTCCAGAGCCACATCGATTATCCGCAATAACCGCTCCTTCCGCCCCTCCTGGCGCAGAACAGCATCAGAATCGGTAATAAACGTCCCCCGACCCTGGGTAGAAACCAGAATCCCTTCCCCCTCCAGCTCTTTATAGGCCATGCTGACGGTATTGCGGCTGATATTGAGCATTTCCGCCAGTTCCCGCTCGGTGGGAATCTTCTGACCCGCTTCCCAGTAGCCGGTCTCGATCAAACGCTTGATTCCTTCTTTGAGCTGTATGTAGATCGGTACTCCAGACTTGCGATCTATTTCAATTTTCAGGTTCATTCCTTCACCACCTTTCTAATGGAACATTGGACTAATGTATTAGTCCAATTCGACAAGTCTATGGCTTTTTCCTGCTAACTGCAAAATTTTTTCTGAATATAATATGCACCAAAAATAAAAGAAAACACCTCTGCTGCACAGAGGTGCTGATGAACCCTTATTCCGTGAAATAGCGAATTATTCCCTGGGCAATGGCCCGGGCTATCTGGTCCTGAAAACCGGGATCATTAAGGAGCTGCTCCTCGGTAGGATTGCTGAGGAAGGCCGTTTCTACCAGCACACTGGGCATCCTGGTGCCGCGCAAAACCGCCAGGCCCCTGCTGTCCAGCCAGACGCCATTATTGGCTCCAAAGGCCTTGCGCTCTGGGATTTTCAAAATCTCTTCCTGAATCAGTTGCGCTAGTTTGAGACGGGCAGCAATTTCCTCAGAAGTCCGGTTTTCATTGTTGTAATAGGTAGCAGAACCATAAACACTGCTGCTAGTATTGGAATTGGCGTGGATGCTCACAAAGAGCTGGGCCTGCTGGTCGTTGGCCAGGGTATAGCGTTCCGCCAGGGTTGGGTAGGTATCCCCTTCCCGGGTCATGATGACCTGGGCCCCTTCTTCCGCCAGATACCGCCGTACCCGCTGGGCGATAGCCAGGTTTACATCCTTTTCCTTAACCTTCAGCACCCCGCCGATGGCACCGGGGTCAGTACCACCATGACCTGGATCAATCACAATCGTGCGTCCTTGCAGACGGCCCAGACCTACCAGAATCTCCAGGCTGCGCCCATCCTGACCGGGAATCAGCACCGGAGCATAAACACTGCTATATACTGCTGTCAGCACTACCCCAGCAGCATCATCTTCCAGCTGCTGGACCTGGAGTAATTCCAGCCCGGGCCAGCTTTGTCCCGCCCCATCGAAAGGATTGAGTAATTTCGCCCCTGGCAGTATCACTTTCCACTGTCTATCCTGTTTCTCCAGCACTACCTGATCGGTAACAGAGCTGTTGGCATAAACCTTAATCCTGGTGCCATCCCCTTCTTTAATGGCCCTGATGTCAATATAAAGGCCCTGCTCAGCTGGCGGCAGGTTTGGCACCGGTTCCGGTTCAGGTTTGTCCTGAGGTTGACTGCTGACAGGCGTTACCTGCGGTTTTTCCTGCACCAGCCAGCCTGCTACCCAGGCGTTATTAGCCAGCTTGTACCATATCTTGCCGTCACTGGCTGTTTGCCGGGCAACCACCTTTAATTCCTGCCCCTGTCTGGCTACCCCTACTTTGGCGTAGTTAGTGCCCGGGCCAGTCCGCAGATTGACGGTAGTAGCGATTACATAAACTGTTTTCTGCACGGCAGCCGGAGCCTGGTTAACCGGTTTTGCCTCCGGCTGAGCCAGTTTATAACTAACCAGACTTTTAAAAACCCAGCCTGTTTGTTTGCCAAATTTGACCTGCAGCCAGTCTCCTTTTTGACTGAAAACCGGTAGCTTGTCCCCCTTTTTGGCTTGCCCAAGAATTTTTGCTGTTGTCGAAGGAAACTGGCGAATATTCAGCTTTGTCCCCGTTACTGTCGCATAATTGCTGCCTGTTCCAGAAGTTGTTGTTTGCTGTTGTACTGGTCGAACGGCAGTGGTCTGGGAATTAGCCGCCTGATAACTAACCAGACTTTTAAAAACCCAGCCTGTTTGTTTGCCAAATTTGACCTGCAGCCAGTCTCCTTTTTGACTGAAAACCGGTAGCTTGTCCCCCTTTTTGACTTGCCCAAGAATTTTTGCTGTTGTCGAGGGAAACTGGCGAATATTCAGCTTTGTCCCCGTTACCGTTGCTGTACCGCTGGCTATGGCCCAACCTGGCAATAACAGCCAGAACAGGGAAATGAGTAGCAGAAGATGAAAAATCTTGCGAGTTTTTGTCATTCTCCTCCCCCTCTTCGCTCACAGATTAGCCATTTTGTTAAAACTTCTACAAGCTTCGCTATTTTCCTGCCAGAAAAATAGAAAAAAGGCCTTGCGGCCTAATTTTTTCCTGCCGGAACTAATGTCTGATCAGGTTCTAAGGGCTGATTGATTTCCACATGCCCGCCTAAAGTTTCAATGATTTGACCCTCAACCAGAATTTGTACCTTTTTGACAGTAGGGAACTGCCCCAAAGTATTTACAATACTCCAGAGGGTGGTAATTTCCTGCTGGCTGCCGCCTTTAAAATTAGCTTTCAGGTCCCGGGAAAAATCAACCACCGCCAGCCCATCCTGCTGTATTTTCAATCCCAGCAATTTCGTCCCTGCCGGTACCGCCGGATATAATCCATGTTGTTTGGGCCCTTTGAGCAATTCCAGCAGCGCTCCTTTGCCGATCCCCTGATTTTTGTCCACCTGCCGCTGTTCTGCGATTAGCTGCCCCCGGGCATCCGGGAAATACACCAGTACTTCTTTTAATTGCGGCACTTTTTTTTGAGCCTCTTCCGGTTTACCCAGCCAGAGGGGTTTTTCTCCCCCCTGCTGAGGCTGTGTAGCTACTGGCTTGCTGCCCAGCAGGTAGGCCAGCGCCCCCTTGACGCCATTGCAGCCGCTGGTTACTGTCAGCAACAGAACCAGCATCATTATTAAGGCCAGTTTCTGTTTCATTGTCTTTTCCCTCCCAATAGATTGTCCATTACATCTTATGGGACAAGGAGGGAAAATAGAACAAGTGGTAGGTCTTCAAAGAACCATAATTACGAGCAAAATTCAAACCGGTCAGACCGCCCCTAAGACTCACGTCCCTTGCCAATAGTCTCTTTTTCGCCTAAAACTTTACGGTAAATCAAACTAGTTAACCTGATTATCAATATAAGAATCAAGCCAACTGCAGCCATGGCAGCAATCTGATAAAATATAAACCTGGGCCCGAAATACTGGTAACTGACTCCTCCCGTTATCGGACCAACAATACTTCCTATCCCGTACAAACTGGTAAACAAAGCGTTGCCTGTGCCCATGTGGCTTCTGTCAACTCGGTCACCTATTATAGACAAGGCCGTTACATACAAAAGCCCCGCACTGCCACCGAGAATCAAGGTTCCCCCGTTCAATAATAGAGAAGTTTTAAACCAGGGGAAGGCCAGAGTACATGCCGTCAAACTTAATCCCGCAGCCAAAAGTATGATAAACTTGTTTAAACCCTTGACAAAGAATCCCACTAAGGGAGGTACTGCAATTCCCCCCAGCACAAAGATGGTAATAATTGTCCCCGTCTCAACACTGTTAAGACCTAGTTCACGGAGATAAAGGGACAGAAAGGAGGTTACCGTTGTTTCGGTTACTCCATAAAGAAAAGCAGCCAGTAAGGGAAGTTGGATTAACCCTAAAATTAAATAACTATCCACCTGTTTTTCTTTCTTATAGCTCGCCTTAATGTTCTCCACAAAAATGAGGACCATCAACATGGCCAGGAGGGAAATGATAAAGGCTATTATAAATGGAAAATAATTACCGAACCTTTCCACTCCAGTCATTCCCAGGAGAGGCCCTACACCGATTCCCAAACCGGTAAATACCCCATACAAACCAAGGTTACGAATCCGGTCTTCCGGACTACTCAACAGGTTAATTATAGTTTCGGTTCCTACCCATATAGCAGCCCAGCCAATACCTTCAATAGCTCTTATTATATAATAAGAAATTATTGTTTTCGCAAAGGGAAAAATCAGCATACAAACCCCGTAGATAGCCAAACCTGTCAGCAGAACAACCTTGCTGCCGAACTTATCTACCAGTTTTCCGATGGGTACTGCAAACAGAGCTCCGCTCACCGACATAGTGGTTGCGATTAGCCCGATAGTTGTTGTACTTATGCCCTGGTCCCGCAGGGTCAGAGGGATAAGAGGAATAACTACTCCCATACCTATCCCCCCCACTGCTATACATAGATAGAGAGTTAACAATTGTTTCTGGATATTAAAGAAATTTTTGTCCCCCACCTAACCTCACTCCAATAGACTTTTTTGACTTTAACGGATTGGCAGTAGACCGGTTATGAAATAAAAAAGGCACTTTGCCTTGCTTAACTAGCAAACAAAGTGCCCTTTTCTTAACTCAAATCGTATTAAAATCAATCTGAATTACAGATTCAGGAAAGGCGCAATGATCAAGGAGATAGTACCGGTAACCTTGATCAAAGCGTTCAAGGAAGGACCTGCAGTGTCCTTGAAGGGGTCACCGACAGTGTCCCCGATAACAGCGGCTTTATGGGCATCAGAACCCTTACCACCATACTGTCCGGTCTCGATGTATTTCTTGGCATTGTCCCAGGCGCCACCGGAGTTAGCCATAAAGATGGCCAGCAACACCCCGGCCACAGTCGTTCCAGCCAGGAAACCACCCAGAGCCTTGGCTCCCAGGATAAAGCCAACAACCAGGGGACTGACCACAGCCAGCAGGCCAGGAGCGATCATTTGCTTAATCGCAGCCTTGGTACTGATATCCACGCAGCGAGCATAATCGGGCTTGGCTTTACCTTCCATCAGGCCGGGAATTTCCCGGAACTGCCGCCGCACTTCCCCGATCATTTCAAAGGCGGCAGTGCCCACAGCCTTCATGGCCAGGGCGCAGAAGAGGAAAGGTACAGCTGCACCGATAAAGAGACCGATAACGATAGTGGGCTCCAGCAAGTTCAGTGCAAATTCGCCCTGAATCTTGCCGGCAGATATTACCTTTTCAGCAAAGGCATTGAACAGCGCCAGGGCGGTCAGAGCCGCCGAACCGATAGCAAAACCCTTGGCCACAGCAGCAGTGGTGTTCCCAACAGCATCCAGCTTGTCGGTTTTCTTCCGCACTTCCGGACCCAGTTCCGCCATTTCCGCAATACCACCGGCATTGTCCGCCACCGGACCAAAGGAGTCGATGGCTACCACCATGCCGGCTGTACAGAGCATGCCCATAGCTGCCATAGCGATACCATAGATGCCAGCCAGGTTATGGGCAATAAAGGTCGCCGCTACGATGACCAAAATGGGCAACATGGTACTCTTAAGACCTACAGCCAGACCGCTGATGATATTAGTAGCCGGGCCGGTCTGGGAGGATTCTGCAATTTCCCTGGCCGGAGCCTTTTGATAGGAGGTGTAGTATTCAGTGATATAACCGATAGCAACATTGACCACCAGACCCGCTACTACCGCCAGGAAGATACCCAGAGGCATTCCCAGGGGGAAGGTATCGGATTTCTCGGTGAACTTGCCGAAGAATTCCGGTGAGCTGGCCAGGAACCAGGTAGCAATACCGGTGATGATATTGGTACCCCACAAACCTTTATTCAAGGCAGCCTGCGGGTTGCCATCGGGGCCCATCTTGACAAAGAAGCTGGCGATGATGGAAGCGATCAAACCAGCTGCACCCACCAGCAGCGGGAAGATAACGCCGGCGATTTTCAGCTCGCCTTCCATGGAAGTAGCCCCGATCAACATGGCAGCAATAGTAGTCGCTGCATAGGACTCGTAGAGGTCTGCACCCATACCGGCGGTGTCCCCTACGTTGTCACCAACGTTGTCAGCGATAACCGCCGGGTTGCGCGGGTCATCCTCCGGAATCCCGGCTTCTACTTTACCCACCAGGTCAGCCCCCACGTCAGCTGCCTTGGTGTAGATACCACCACCGACCCGGGCAAACAGAGCGATCGCACTGGCCCCAAAGGCAAAGGGGTCAATCAGTTCCGGATCACCATAAAAATAATAGAGAATGGACACACCAAACAGCCCCAGACCGGCAACGGACATCCCCATCACCGCGCCACCGCGGAAAGCCACGCTCAGCCCTTTGTCCAGCCCTTCGATACAGGCCTGGGTAGTCCGGGCATTGGATTTGGTAGCAATGGTCATACCGGCATAACCGGCCAGAGCGGAAAAGACTGCCCCTACCAGGAAGGAGACAGCATAGGATTGCCCACGAGTAAAGAATAAGGCCAGGAAGATAACAGCCGCAAAAGGAATCAGGGTTTTGTACTGCCGGTTGAGATAGGCCATTGCCCCTTCAAAAATAGCCTGGGACAGTTCTTTCATGCGCTCGGTTCCCTGGGGTTCTTTCAGAACACTGGCTGCCAGATAACCGGCAAAAGCCAAACCGAGCAAACCTGCTACGATAGCCCACACAGAATTGAGTAAAGACACCTGCACTCGCCCTCCTCGTCCCTATGTTCCTTGGGATTTTTCTACTTGGACAAGATAACCAGAACCAGTGAAGTCACCATGAAACCGATGGCTACAAAGGTGGTTAGCTTGTGCAGTAGTTCATCCAATCCCTTTTTCTTCCCCAGAATGGACTCGGCCCCACCGGCGATAGCTCCAGATAAACCGGCACTGCGGCCCGACTGGAGAAGAACAGTGGCGATCAAAGCCAGGGACAATAGTACGTGAACTGCTGTGAGCACACCTTTTAGCACATAATCACCTCCTATCCAAAGGACAGTAATAGCATGTTAAATTGCTGGCAACATTATACCACAACCTGTCAAAGATTACAATAAAGATAGCGGCCAATCGCCGTAATTTATCAAATATTCATACAATTGCTTTCCCGCTTGTAATTTTCTCCCTGAGCGGCTAAGATAATATTAATAAGCTGAAGCGGAGGGATAGCCTATGAAAAAAATCCTGGTGGCAGTGGACGGGTCGCGCCACTCTGATAAAGCCCTGAAAGCCGTCAAGGATTTATTGCGGCTCAATGGTAGCCTGGCAATAACAGTTCTCTATGTTATTGATATTCCCAACAATGTTCTGGCCCATCAGGCCGGGGAAATCAGCCCCGCTGTCTTCGAGGAACAGGCTCGCATCAATGCTGAAACCGTACTGGCCCGGGCCCGGGATTTCTTCCGCATTGATGGCTTTGAAGTGCAAACCCTGAGCAAATATGGTCACCCGGCTACCGTCATCTGCAAGGTGGCAGAATATGAAGGCTATGATATGATTGTAGTGGGCAGCCGGGGGCTGGGAGCAGTCAAAGGCCTGTTTATGGGCAGTATCAGCAGTAAAGTAGCCCACCTGGCCCCCTGTCCGGTGCTGATCGTCAAGTAAAAAAACCGCTTATTCCGGTTTTTCCCGGAGTAAGCGGTTTTTTTGATACTTCAGGTAGACAAGAGTAAAGCCGATAAGCAAAAAGCTGACAACTATCAGGATATAACCGAGAGGCAGCTCTCCTTTAGTCAGCAGTCGCCCCAGACCAGCATACATCAAGGTCCAGGGCAATTTACCCAGGGCGGTGGCTGACAGAAACACCGGGACGGAAAGAGGGCTGAGACCGGCCAGAATGTTTATAACCGAGGAAGGTACCACGGGAAACAGGCGGCCGGTTAGAACAGCCATGAAGCCAAAAGCTGGTCTGGCCTGAAAGTGCCAGCCCTTTTTGTCAAGATAGGTCTGGGCCCACTGGTAGCCCAGGAAGCGCGCCAGATAAAAGGGCAAAAGGCAACCCAGGACGGCCCCGCTCCATACCAGAAAAGCTCCCTGCCAGAATCCATAAGCCAGCCCGGCTCCGGAAGCGAGCAGAAAAAAGGGGATGACAGGCAACGAGCCCTGTAATAAAGCCAGCAAAAAAACTACTACCCTGCCCGCCCAGCCCCAACCCAGGACGGTAGCGGCCAGACGGGCCGCCGTCAGGTTT